>JBIKTI010000177.1:0-5745 GCA_044348205.1 Phycisphaerales bacterium
CCGTGAAGGAACGCGCGGCGCGCGGCGGCGGCGTCGTCTTCGTCGAGCCGATCGGCCACCGCCAGGAGCGCGGCGACTACCAGGAGTCGTGGATGCCCTGCCCGATGAAGCCCGCGGCGAAGCGCGCTGCGCAGGCGATGTCGGCGAAGGTCGTCGAGCGGCTCGCCGGCAAGAACGGCGCGGGCATCTTCGGCGTCGAGTTCTTCGTGAAGGGCGGCGAGGTGATCTTCAGCGAGCTCTCGCCGCGGCCGCACGACACGGGCATGGTCACGCTCCGCTCGCAGGACCTCTCGGAGTTCGACCTCCACATCCGCGCGATCCTCGGGCTTCCGATTCCCGCGATCCGCTATGCGGGGCCGACGGCGTCGGCCGTGATCCTCGCGACGCGCGACTCCGAGCGTGCGCCGACCTTCGCAGGAATCGACCGTGCGTGTGCGATTTCATCTGTCGAGGTGCGCATCTTCGGAAAGCCCTCGACGCGCAAGCACCGCCGAATGGGCGTGGTGCTTGCCCACGGACGCACGGCGACCGAGGCGCGCCGCACGGCGACGGGCGCGGCGTCGCTCATCACGGTGAAGTGACAGGGGCTTTCGATCACGCGGCTTTCGAACACGCGGCTTTCGATCACGCGGCTTTCGAACACGCGGCTTTCGATCACGCGGCTTTCGATCACGCCTTCGGGCGACGCGAGTGCGGCGCGCGATAGGTCTCGCGCGGCGCGTCGGGACGCACGCCGCGGGCGACGGGCTTCAGCCCATCCTCCTGCACGGCCTTGCGGAAGATCTCCAGCGTGGTCTCGTCGAGGAGCTGGCGCACGGCTCCCTGCATCGCGCGCAGCCTGTCGTGCATCGCGCACGGTTCGCCGACGCCGCACACCCCGCCGCCGAACGGACAGTTGGAGCTATCGTCGTCGCGTTCGAAGAGCTCGTGCGCCTCGCGCAGGCTGATCTGCCTCGGCTCGCGCGAAAGCGCGTACCCGCCACCAGGGCCTGGCGACCCGTGCACAAGCCCCGCCTGAGACAGCGCCGAGAGGATCTTGGCCACCATCGCGCGGGGAAGCCCGCGCTGGTCCGCGATGTCGCCCGCGGAAAGCCGCGTGCGCCCGCCGTCCCAGACCTCCGCGAGGCGGCTGAGTGCGGCGATGGCGGTTTCGGTCTGCTTTCCGTACATCTTCGGTCACTCCTCTTCGGAGATGGTTGGCGGGAGCGCCCCGAGTGCTGCCGACTGAATCGCGGGTGCCGCGAATTCAAGATAAGTATATCTGCGTTCGCGGGATGTGCAAGGCTTCACAACCCCCGCCACAGGGACATCACCCTGACCGACTTGAAATCCATGCGCGAGAGCGCTCAGCGCGAGCCGTTTCGAGGCTCGAGCGGCCCGTCGGGAAGCTCAGACCCGTTCACGCCAGTCATCGCGACCGCTACAAAGTGCGTGGCAGGAACGACCCGGCCGTCCCCGTGGCGCCGCGCGCGCGCGGTGTCGAGGATGTCCTCGACCTGACGAAGAAGGCCGCGGACGCGATCGGCCTCGCCCGTCGTCAGACGCTCGCGTCGAACAGAGAGACTCGCGTCTCCCTTCGACACCGCTGCGATCGCCTCGGCCATGCCGCGGTCGACGAGTTCGCGCAGAAGCGTCTCGCGCCGCTCGATGCAGCGATCGTTCTGTGAGAAGAATCCGTCTGGAAAGCCAGACCCGTTCGCACGATAGACCAGCGCCTCGGGGCCACGGCCGGCGCGGCGCGCGGCCGATGTTCCGGCCGACGCGCCGACGGGAGACTTCGGCGCGTGCGCCGAGATCAGACCGCTCTGAAGCAGGATATTGATGTGGTAGTAGAGCCGCGGCGCGCTGGTGCGCAGCGCGAGCGACAGCGTGCGCGCATCGACCCCTGGGCATGCACGAATCGCCTCGAGCACCTGAAGACGCAACGGCGAGCGCACAGCGTGCCAGGCCGCGTCGTCGCTGACGGATGCAGGCGGCGTGGCGACTCGAGCCCGTGCCGACGGCGACTCAGAGCCCACCTTGATCGCTGTCCGCCGAGCGGCGGAGACCTTTCGCTTCTTCGACATGAGCGGACCCCTGCGGAAAGCTGCCCCCATCGGCCGCCTGCCAAGGGCAGAGTATCTGTTCATCGACCCATCCGCAAGCGACGAATATAAGAAAGCAGCGCGTGAATTTGAGTGTTCTTCCACGCAACTGCGCCGCGCGCGAACTCAAAGGCTCCATGCGTTGCTAGGGTGGGGCGCATGCACGCGTTCTACAGTCGCAGCGAGCTCTACTCCGCCTTCTTCGAGCCATCGCGCGAGATTCGCGCCTCCGTGGACCGCCTCGTCCGCCGCAATCTCCGCAGGATGCCGCGGCGGGTCCTCGACCCCGCGTGCGGACCAGGCCTCTGGCTCTCGCACTTTCTGGGCCACGGGTCAGAGGTCGCGGGTTGCGACCTCGAGGAGCGCGCGATCGCGCTCGCACGAACGCGCCTGCCGAAGCGCGGCGCGAAGGTGCTTGTGGGCGACATGCGCCGACCGCCTGACCAGCTCGGCGCGGACTTCGACCTCGTGATCAACCTCGACAACTCCATCGGCCACCTCGCGGAGGCGATGGATGTCGCGGAGCACCTCGCGTCGATGCGCGCGCGCATGGCGCCAAAGGGCGTCTATCTCCTCGGCCTCGCGCTGCGCGAGCACGGCGACTCGATCGACACGGGCGTCGTCTACGAGCGCGGCCCCGTCGATGTCCCAGGCGGCGGCTTCGCGGCGCTGCGCACGGAGACGCTCGGCCTCATGCCGCGCACGAACTGCGAGCGCATCCGGCAGATCGCGATCACCGCGAATGTGCCCGACATGCCCGCGGTCATCGCTGAGCAGTACGACCTCCTGACATTCGACTTCGCCACGCTGCGCGACATCCTCGCGCTCTCTGGCGGGTTCGAGGTGATCGGCTGCCACGATGCGACCGACGAGTCGCTGCCCGAGAAGGCGTTCCGCAAGCGTGCGGGCGATGTCGTGCTCGTGCTTCGCCCGCAGGGCGCGGCGCAGCCCCGTACGCGAACGAAGACCCAGCGCAGGTCCGCGCGCAGAGGTTGAGCGCCACACCGTGCCCCCGCTTCCGCCGCAACTCGTCCTGCGCCCCGTCGGCGCGGCGTTCCCCGCAGGGCTCGTGCTCAGCGAGTACGACGCGCGCCATCGACACCACATCGCCACCGACCGCGCGCATCTCCCCGAGGAGGAGCGCGCGTTCGCGGAGACGCTTCGATCGGAGCATCGAAGGATCGGATTCCTCGCTGGCCGCATCGCGCTGCGCTCCGCCTTCGCGGCGCATGACCCGCTGCTCGCGGCGGGCGCCGTGCTGCGCGACGCGCGCGGACGCCCGCACGCGGCATGGAGCGGCGCACCGCGCATCTCGATCGCGCACACGCGCGTCCGCGCGGTCGCAGCCGTCGCGCCTGCGGACGCATGCGCAGCGATCGGCGTCGATGTCGAGGAGCTCGACGCGCACCGCGCGCATGCCCTCGTGCGGATGTCGCTCTCCGCCGAGGAGGCCGAGCGCGTGCGCGCGTCGGACGAGGCGATGCTCGCGGGGCCGATCGCGCTCTGGTGCGCGCGCGAGGCCTGCGTGAAGGCGTTTGCGCTCGAGGTCGGCTGGTTCGGTACGGCGCTCCAGGCCACGCGGTTCGCGCCGTGCGACCCGCCCACCGCCGAGGCAGCGCGCGCGTGGAGCGTGGAGATCGCGTTCGAGTCGCGTGCGCCGATGCGGGCGGTCGCGTGGGAGTCGCGCGGCGCCGTCTATGCGTTCGCGACGCTCAGCGCCTGAAGCGCGGCGGGTCCTTGAGCCAGCCGGCCTCGACCACGCCGAAGAGCCCGACGAGGATCGCCTCCGCAGCGTCGTGCCCGAGCTGGGCCGTCATGCCCTTCGTCTCGCTCCACTCGACGACCTGCGCGGCGAGCTTCAGCGCATGCGCCTTCGCCTGCGCGCCGTCGCGACGCTCGCGTTCGTAGAGGAACATCCGCCGCCACTCGCCCGCATGCACGATGCGAAGATGAATGCCTCGGTGCGCCGCCGCCTTCTGCCAGCTCTCGGCGAGGTCCCCGCCTCCCTCGACGACCACGCTGTGGACATGCGGAACCTCGTCGAGGATCGAGGCCGCGGCCGCGCGCAGCGCGTCCTTCGACTGGAAGCGGCGCGACCGCACGCCCTCGAGCCGGCCGTCTCGGTTGTAGATGGCGAACGCCGTCGCAAGCCCGAGATCGATCCCGATGAAGCGCGATCTCTCGCCGAGGATCCGCGGAGCGGTGGCACGAAGCGCCTCTGCGGAACGCGAAAGCCCCGCGTCCTTGCGCCGCTCGTCGGCCTCGAGCCGCTCTGCGGCAGCGGCACGCTCGGCCTTGGGCGGCGTGCGCCTGCCCCATTTCGGTTCGCTTCTTCCGTCGGCATCGCGGTCGCGTCGAGCCATGCGCCGAGGGTACACGCGCACCCCGTGTCATGGAATCGCGCGGAAACCAGCGGCCGCGCTTGACTTCCGCCTGAGCGCCCGTATGCTCACCCCCGCAATGAACCGCCAGCAAGTCATCAAGTGCCACGCGATGCACATGCACATGCCCAAGCATGTGTGTGTCGTCATGCCGGCACTTGGACTCCGCTGAACGGCCTTCTCCCGTTCACTCCAAGACGCCGGCCTGAGCGCCGGCGTCTGTTGCTTTTCGGCTTTCGAAAGGGACGCGCGGCGCAGGGAAGGATGTCGCCGAATCCCGAAAGGATCGCCATGAGCCCCAGCACGCTCGCCCTCGAATTCCCCGCAACTGAGAGCCCCGCAACTGAACGCGTTGAACTCGAGATTCTCCCCACCCAGCCGGCGGACGGCGCGCGAGCGCTCCCGCCCACTCTCCCTGCACGCGCAGCGCTCGTCGCGCGCCTCGCGGCGCGCATATCGGCATCGACCCGCGAGATCGCGCCGTTTGCAGGCGTCGACCGCGCCGTCGACGCGATCGCGGAGAACTTCTTCGGCGGCAGGCGCGTCGTCCTGGCCCAGCCCGCTGCGGACCGCATCGCGCGCGGCGCCCGCGCGCGCGCCGGGAGCGTGGTCGATGCGGACTGGCGCAACGCCCGGGCAGACGCAGCGCGCGGGTCCGCGCAGGCGGCGGCCTTCGAAGCGCTGGTTCGTTCCGCACGCGACTCGGACACGCTTGTCCTGACAAGCCCGTTCATCGTGGAAGATGGCACGGTCGAGGCCCTCTCGCCGCGCGACCTCCTGCGGCTCCGCGCCCGCGCGCCGCGGCCCGTCATCGTCCTCGATCTCCTCGACGAGGACCTTGCGCGCGCACCGCTGACGCAGGCCGCGCTCCTGATTCCAGGAACCGTCATCCTGCGCGGCTTCGGCCGACTTTGGCGCGACGCGGGGGCCGCAAACGCCGCGGAGATCGCCTTCGTGGCGGGACCACCCGACCTCATCGCGTCGCTCTCCGCAGCCGGCGACGCCGACGCCGTCACAGAGGAACTCTCGGCCGCAGCGGTCCGAGACCTTGACAGGGCGGGAATCGAGCGGGCCATCCAGGACGCCGCCACGCGCGCGCGTGTGCCCTTCGGGAGGGACTGACGCCGAGCGATCGGCCCGACGAGGCGGAAACCCACGCAAGGCGCTTGATCGGCCCGCCTGCGCGGGCCATGCTGCAGAGAGCCCCGCCGATTCACGGCAGGGCACGGAGAACAAAAATGCAGACCGACCGACGCTCCAATGCTGAGTTTGCCCACAGA
>JBIKTI010000178.1:0-5735 GCA_044348205.1 Phycisphaerales bacterium
CGGCGCTCGTGCCGTTGGCGATGTCGGCGGCGTCGGCGATGCCGTTGCCGTTGCAATCGCGGACGAACTCGAATGCACCCATGTCGACGACGGGAGCAGGCCCCGCCCCGGTGTCGGTGACGCCGGGCTCGTCGGAGCGCCGGACATTTCCAAGCACATCGACCGGCAGCGGTTCCGCCGTGTTTCCATCCGAGTCGAGATCGAAGGTGTCGGCCGGCAGCAGCGCGACGCTCCCCGCGTCGATCGTGGGCGAGTTCGCTGCGACGCGCCAGTCGCCTGCCTGCGGGTTCACGAAGCGCGGATCGGCGTTGATGTTCCCCGCGCCTGGCGCGGAGACGGGCAGGCACGAATAGGAGGCGGTGAAGCTTCCCACGATCGAGTTCTGCCGAATGATCGAGTTCTCGATCGTGCTGGTTCCGTTCGTACGGAGCCCCACTTCACCGATGATCTTGCTGTCGTTGGCGACGATCGTCGAGTTGCGCACCACGATCGGGCCTTGGTTCGCGAGGATTCCCGCGGCGCCGTTCCCGGCGATGAGCGAATCGACGACCGTCACCGACCCCGCGTTCGAGTAGATCACCGCGAATGAAGCGGTGTTGCCGCTGAATCGGCAGCCGACCACGACGAGCGAACCGATCACGGTCTCGATCGCAGCGCCGCCCGCGCCGCACTCGTTGTCGGTGAACTCGCAGGCGATGAAGCGCGGCGTGCCCGTCTCGCCGTACCACGCGCCTCCGCTGTTTGCCGAGAAGTTGTTGATGAAGCGGCAGTTGCGGAAGGTCGAGCTTCCGTTCAGCACAGCGCCGCCGCTGTCCTGCGCCGTGAAGCCGTCGCGAATGGTGAACCCGTCGACGACCGCCGTCTCGTTGGTCGTGCCGCCGTTGATGATCGGGTTCGTTCCCTGGCCCGTGAGAATCGTCTCGTTGAGCGCGATGTTGCGCTGCGAAAGCTGGGTCTCGTTGCCCGCGAACCCGCCGTAGAGCGCAAGGTTGTTCTTCAGCGCGAAGCGAGTCGTGCCGGGGAAGTAGGTTCCCTCCGCAACCCAGATCTTCTTGATGCTCTGGTTCGAGTTCGCGGCCGTGAGCGCCGTCTTGAGGTTGTTGTAGGCGGTCGTCCAGCTGGTGCCGTTGCCGCCCGCGGGCGCGTTGATGTTGACGAATCGGGTGTCGGCGCCTTGCGCGAAGCAGTCGACCGACGACACGAGGAGAAGGAGATGCCAAGCCCAGGCAAGGGCGGCGAGGCGGACGACAGGGCTGGTTCGGCACTTCATGGACTGTCTCCTGAAACGGATCACACGGGCGCGGCGCCCGATGGGTGGGCGCCGTGGCGGAGGAGTCGCCGCCGCGGTCCCCTTGGATGCGAGCGCAGCAGAGAGTAGGCAAATTCTCTTAAAGAACAAAGCCTGGAGCCGCTTGGGCGTGGGGAAGCGTCTATTTATTGTCCGATATCCCTCTCCATCCGATGGCGCACTCGAAGGGTCCCGCCCTCTGGCGGCGGGGCTGCGCAGCCGAGCGGCAGAGCGGCATCACCTCGGTCGAAGGGTCTTCACCATGGGCCGATCGCGCATGCGCGTGGCCTCGAGGACGCGTTCGGTCGCGCCCGTCGACGCTGCGATCGCGTCGCACAGGGCGAGCGCACGCGCATCGGCGTCGTCGATCCTGCTGAAGAGAAACACGCCGAGCGGCTCGTCGAAGGCGAAGCCCCGCCACTGCTCGATCGAATCCATGCGGTCGCGGACGATGGTGGCTGCGCGCCAGCGGTGCGCGGCGCGGATGGCGGCCTCGCGGCGTGCTTCCGCGGCGGCCAGCGCTGCGCGCACCGCGGCCTCTGTGACGGGGTCGAGCTCGCCGCGCGCGAGCGCCGCCTCGATGCGGGTGACTCCAGCCGCGCGTGGCGCGGCGAGCGCGGGCTGCTCGAGCGCGTGCCAGCATCGCTCGTAGGCCTGTGCGACCGCTGGTCCGAGCGCCTCGGCGAGGTCGTCGGGAATCGCGAAGCGAACATCGACCGCTGCCTGCGACGCGAGGGACGCGCGCCACGGCGGCTCCCCCGCCCTGCCGCGCCGCGGGCCGCGCGTGAGCGCGTCGAGGAACCGATCGAGGTTGTCGAGCATCGCCGCGCGCGTGGCCGCTGCCGCCTCGATCAGTTCGCCGCCGCGCGCGGCGACAAGCGCGAGCGCGGCATCGCGGTCCGCCTGCGATGCGTCCATCAGACGCGCGACCTCGAACGGACTCGAGTAGCACTCGACGGTGACGCCTCCGAAACGCTCGAGTTCGGAGCGCCCCTGCGCCTGCCCGAGGCCGCGCGAACCGATGAGCGCGAGAAGCTCGAGTTCGATCGCGGCCTCGACCAGCACAGGGTGGTCGCGCGCGACGCCGCCGAGGCGGGCGGCCTCGTCGAGGATCCGCGCGTTCGCGGCGCGTGAACGCGAGAGAACGGCCGCAGCCGATGCGCGGATCTCCCGCATGGCGACTCGAACACGCCGTTGCCGCGCGTCCTCGTCGGGCGGAACGCCGTCCGCGCCGCCGAGGCCTTGCGCAGCGGCCTCGATGCGCGTCGAGGCCTCGCGCAGCGCCTCCGCGAGCGCGTTCGTCTCCTCGGCGATGCGCGCGTCGAGCTCCGCCTGCCGCGCGGATTCGAGCGCGAGCTCCTGCGCGAGCCTGCGCAGGACGCGCGGCGAGAGCGCCGTGCCGACGAACGCCAGCTGCTCGGCGCTTCCCATCGCCTCCACCAGCGGCGTGTCCGCATCGGCGGGCGCAGCGTCGGCGACCGACGGCGAATCCTCGGCGAAGATCGCCTCGAGGGCTTCGTCCTCGTCCATTCGACCCAGGTCGACGGCGACGGCCTGCCAGAAGAGGCGCCACCCGAGGCGATCGCCAAGCCTGTTGCCCGCGCTCGAGAGGATCGAGCTCGGCATCTCGGAGAGCTCGCGATGGGCGGCGCGCCGATCGGCCTCATCCGTCGACCGCAGCGCAGCGCGGCGCGTGCGCTGGAGCTCGAGGCCGCGCGCGAGATCGGCGCGGAACGCCTCGAGGCGCGCAGGGTCGTCGGGATGCTCCGCGAGGATCGCGCGCTCGGCGAGTCGGCCATACATCATCATCGTGCGCGTGGTCGACATACCCTCGTGGAGGTCCGCCTCGAGCCGCTCCGTGAACTCGCCGCGCACGGATTCATCGGCGATCGCCGCCGCGAACGCGTCGCCCGCCGCGAGAAGCGAGAGACGAAGCGACTCCGTCGTCTCCGCGCGCACCGAGCGCATCGCCTGGGTGCGCGCCTCGAAGGCCTCCTGCGCCTCCTCGACGCGCGCGCCTTCGGGCTTCCCCGTCTCGGCGCGCGCACGCGCGCGCGCCTCGTCAAGAGCTGCAGAGAGCGCGCCGAAATCCTCGGTCCACGCGATGTAGGCCGTGAAGCGCGTCTCCGTCAGCCGCCGCGCCTCGCGCGCGATCCTCGCGTAGGCCTCGATCGCCGCCGCGATCTCGGCCTCGCCCGCGGCAAGCACGCCGACGCGCGACAGCACCTCAAGCGGCCCGGGAAGCGGCCGCGCCATCTCTTCCCAGACCGCAGCCGCGCGCGCGCATTCGATGCGCGCCGCAAGAAGCGCAATGAAGCGGTCGGCGGACGCAGGGAGCGCGGCGTCGATGCGCGCGATGAATTCGCGTTCGGCGGACGCAAGCTCGGCATCGATGGCGCGCCGCCGCGCGCGCCACGCGCTCGCCGCCTCAGGCTCGGGCGGGCTCGTGGCCTGGTCTGCGGCGGCGGCTTCCAAGGCGAGCGCGTTCCATCGTGCGCGCACCACGCGTTCGGCGTCCGCGTCGTACTCGTCGTAGGCCGCGTCGATCGCAGTCCACCACGACGGATCGAACCCTGGCGTCCACCGCGCCGTGTCACGGACAAGCGCAAAGCGCGCTGGCTGCGCGATGCGCTCGAACTCACCTGTCTCGCGGACGCAGCCTGCGGCCGGGAGCATCGCGGCAATGAGGAGGACGAGGAGCGCGATCAGCCGCACGCGCAAAGCGTAGCCGAACCGCCTTCACACACCTCAGACCACGATGTTGACCATGCGGCCGGGCACCACGACGACCTTCTTCACAGCGCGGCCCGCGATCGCCGCGACGACATCGGCGTGCGCGAGCGCGAGCGCCTCGATCGATGCCGCATCTGCCTTCGCAGGCACCATGAGGCGCGCCTTGATCTTGCCCTGGATCTGGACGGGCATCTCGACCTCGTCGTCGACGAGCATCGCGGGGTCGACCGCAGGCCACGGCTCTGTGGCGATCGAGACGCGCACACCCTCGTGGGTCGAGCCCGAGAGGCCGAGCTTTGCGCCGATCTCGTCGGCGATGTGCGGCGCGAACGGCCAGAGGATCGTCGCGAAGCGCGCGAGCTGGTCGCGCGCGAGGCCGCCCTGCGTCGGATCGGTCATCGACTGCGGGCGCGTGGCTGCGTTGACGAACTCGATCATCGCGGCGATCGCCGTGTTGAACGAGAGCTTCTCGATGTCGTCGGCGACCTTGTGGATCGTGCGGTGGAGCAGCTTCTCGATCTTCGCGTCGGCGTTCGCGGCGAGCAGGAGTTCGCCGGTCCTCTCGTCGACCGCGAGGCGCCACGCGCGCTGCAGGAAGCGGAACACGCCGATGATGTCGCGGGTGTTCCACGGCTTCGACGCCTCGAGCGGGCCCATGTACATCTCGTAGAGGCGGAAGGTGTCTGCGCCGTAGTCGGCGATGACATCATCGGGGTTGATGACATTCTTCAACGACTTTGACATCTTGGCGACGATCTGCGCGACCTTCTGTCCGGTCGCCGTCTCGACGAACTCGCCCTCGGAAACCTCCGTCACCTGGTCGGTCGGCACGAGCGACTTGTCGGCGCGCTGGAACGCGTAGCTCGTGATCATTCCCTGGTGGAAGAGCTTGCCGAACGGCTCGGGCGTCGACACATGGCCGAGGTCGAAGAGGATCTTGTGCCAGAAGCGCGCGTAGAGGCAGTGGAGCACCGCGTGCTCGCTGCCGCCGACATAGAGGTCGACGCCGCCCGTGTGGCAGGTCGCGGGGTCGTAGCTGGTCGGCGCGCCGGCCGCCGCCGCCGACTTCTTGCGCGACAGCATCCAGTAGCGCTCGGCCTCGGGCGAGACGAAGTGCGAGCCGTCCTTCGGTGACGCGTAGCGCAGGTAGTACCAGCAGCTGCCTGCCCAGCCGGGCATCGTGTTCGTCTCGCGGACGACTGCCGTGCTCGGCGCGAGCAGCGCTGGGTCGACGCCAGCGGCGCCCGCGGTCGTCTGTGTCCACTCGCGCGCCTTCGCGAGCGGCGGCTGCGGCGTGTCGCTTTCGATCGGCGAATAGTCGGCGAGCGGTGGCAGCACGAGCGGCAGCTGCGACGCCGACACGGGGTAGTGGTTGCCGTCCGCGTCGTAGACGATCGGGAACGGCTCGCCCCAGTAGCGCTGGCGGCTGAAGAGCCAGTCGCGCAGGCGGTAGTTCACGCGGCGCGTGCCGATCTTCGACTTCTCGAGCCACGCGATCACGCTCTTCTTCGCGTCGGCGGTCTCGAGGCCGTCGATCGACACCTGCGCGCCCGCGCTGTTCACCGCGCGGCCTTCGCCAGCGGTGGCCGCTTCGCCCGTGTACGGCGTGCCGTCGATCTCGACGACCTGCTGAATCGCGAGGTTGAACGCCTTCGCGAACTCGAAGTCGCGCTCGTCGTGCGCGGGCACGGCCATGATGGCGCCGGTGCCGTAG
>JBIKTI010000179.1:0-5727 GCA_044348205.1 Phycisphaerales bacterium
CGAGAGCGTGGTCTTGCCCGTGCCCGAAAGGCCGAAGAAGAGCGCCACATTCGACGGATCCTTGCGGTCGACATTGCACGAGCAGTGCATCGGGAAGACGCCCATGTCGGGCAGGTCGTAGTTCATCGCGTAGAAGATCGACTTCTTCATCTCGCCCGCGTACTCGGTGCCGACGATGATGACGGTCTTCTTCTCGAGGCTCTGGGCGATGCCGATGTGCGTCTTGAGGCCGAATTCAGCGGGATTCGTGATCTTCATGCCGCAGGCGTTGATGATCGTCCAGTCGGCCTTGAAGGCGGACATCTCCGCTTCAGGAACATTGATGAAGAGCGTCTTCGCGAAGAGCGAATGCCACGCCTTCTCGGTGAAGACGCTGACCTTCAGGCGGAACTTCGGGTCGGCGCCCGCGTAGCCATCGAAACGGAAGATGTCGCCCTTCGACGAGAGGTGCTTGAGCGCTGCGGCCTTGAGCTTCTCGAAGTGGTCGGCCGAGATCGGCTGGTTGACCTTGCCCCAGTTGATGTTGCCGTGGATGCCCGCGGTGTCCTCGAGGTACTTGTCGTCGGGGCTGCGCCCCGTGCGCTCGCCAGTGTCGCACTGGAGCGCGCCGTTCGCGGCGAGCTGGCCTTCGCCACGGGCGAGCGCCAGCTCAATGAGGCGGGCGGTCGCGAGGTTCGCATGGACGGAGGCGGAACCGAAGTCGACGGGAAGCGTGGGGAGTGCCATATCGGTAGCGTTGGGTGGGAACTGGGAAGATCTCGGTCGCATGCCCGCCCGCCTGATGGGGCGCGGGGGCGTCCTTCTCGACCGATCCCGCCCTCCGACTGCAAGACGAGTCGGGAAGGCGTGGTGAAAGGGACGGATGGTAGCACATCCCCCGACCCTTCCGCAGCAGAAGCCATTGACCGAAAACCCGCGGTGCGCTATCGTTTGCGTCCTACGGAGGCCATAGCTCAGTTGGTAGAGCACCGGATTGTGGTTTCGGCTGTCGCGGGTTCGATCCCCGTTGGTCTCCCTTGATTTGAGCGCGTGCAACTGGGCTTCGTACCCGAGGCGAAGCCTCGGGTACGAAGCCCTTTGCACGCTTTGGCGTGCATGACGGATTTGAGCGGTCGCGGCGTGTTTGAGCGGTCGCGGCGTGTTTTGAGCGGTCGCGGCGTGTTTGAGCGGTCGCGGCTGCGGCCGCTCCCTTTGGCGTGCATGAGGCGTGCATGAGGCGGGTGGAGGTACCGGCGTTTGCGCGGCGCGCGTTGGCGTGCGCGGGGCGTGAGTGGGCCTTCGCGGTACGCTTCGGACATGCGCTTTCACGCACTGCAAACGGATCCTGTCTGGCAGGATGTCGCGGGCAACCGCCGGCGCATCGAGTCGATGCTCGACGAACACCTCGCGGCGGGCTCGATCGCGCAGGGCGACTATGTCGTCGCGCCCGAGATGTGCGAGACGGCGTGGACCTCCGATCGCGCGCATCTCGAAGTCGTCCGCGGCTCGCTCGAGTGGATCGCGGCAACCGCGCGCGCGCGGCAAGTGTGGCTGCAAGCTGGGTTTGGCGAACACACGCCCGAGGGCGGCATCGCGAACAGCGTGGCCGTCGCGGCTCCAGACGGCGACATCCGCGCCATCTACCGCAAGAACTTCCTCTTCCCGAGCGAGCGCGCGTCGTTTGTCGCGGGCGCCGACATCGTGGTGCTCGACACGGGCGTGGCAAAGGTCTGTCCACTCATCTGTTACGACCTTCGGTTCCCTGAGCTCTGGCGACTCGCGGCCCGCGCGGGCGCGGAGGTGTTCGCTGTCGGCTCGTCGTGGCCGAGCGTGCGGCACGAGCACTGGCGCGCCCTGCTTCTCGCCCGCGCGGTCGAGAACCAGGCGTGCCTCGTCGCGGCGAACCGCACGGGAAGGGATCCTGCGCACGAGTATGCGGGGGGCTCCGTGGCCATCACCTCGCTCGGAGAGCGCGTCGACGAGGCGCGCGACGAAGTGCGGTGCGTGACGCTCCCCTTCGACCGCGCGGCCTTTGACTCGTGGCGCGCGAAGTTCGGCGCGCTGCGCGACACGCGCGACGCGCTTCTCGGCTCCATCGCCACGCGACGCGTCTGAGAATCGGACGCTGTGCGCATCGCGCGATTTCGATGATTTCACATCGTCGCGCGCTTGCATGCGCGGCAAGCCGCTACATTGCGCCCGCGCCGTACGACTCCGGCGCGCAGGGACCGATTGATGAACAACGATCGACATGGAGAGCCGTGCGCGCGAGATGTTGGCGCACGCGTCGATGCACGAAGCGGAGCTTCACGCACCTCGCGGAAGAGCGGCGCCGACGATGGCGCGCGACACGCGAAAACCCGTGGAAAAACAGCGCAGGAAGGGCCTCTGCTCACGCGCGAGTGGAGCGAGTACCGCGCGCAGATCCTCCGCGCCTTCTATCGCGACGCGGCTGTCTACGCGACGCGCTACCGCATCTCCGCGGACGATCTCCTCTCCCATGCGCACGCGCTGTGCGAGCCGCAGATCGCGCGCGGCAACTACCTCAAGCCCGTCGCGTGCATCGCCGACCTCTCCGTCGCGGCCGCCTGCTCCCTCGGCCGCGCGAACGCATGGAACGAGCTCTGGATCTTCGCGGAGCCGTCGATGACGCGCGCTGCGTTCTCGAGGCTTCCCGAGACCCTCGCGCTCACCTGGACGCGCCGATACTGGACCTCGCTGGAACGGCGCTCGCGTGCGGGCGAGGGCGGGCTCGTGCGTTACGACGGGTCGAGGCCGATCCGTCTGTGGCTTGTCGAGGATCTCCTTGGCACGCTCGAGCGCGAACGCGCGGAGGGCCGCCTCGCCATCAGACGCGAGCACATCGGCAGGCCGATTCCGCTGCGCCTCGTCGGCGAACAGCTGGCGTGACCTCGAGAGGCGTCCGAACGACAGGGCGACGCAGGCCAGACAGGCAGGCGAGACAGACAGACAGACAGACAGACAGACAGACAGTCAGACAGTCAGACAGACAGACAGATAGGTAGGCAGGCGGAAAAACGAGTCAGGCCCGCGCAAGGCGGGCCTGACTCTCATGCCAACTCCCGGACTTGAACCGGGGACACTCGCATTTTCAATGCGATGCTCTACCAACTGAGCTAAGTTGGCCTCTCCGCGTTGGAGCGGACGGAAAGCGTAGCGTGCGCGGGCACGGTGTCAAGTGGCGTTGAACCTACGCGGCATCCCGCTTCAGGAACCCCTCGAGCGGGTTTCCCCCGAGGGTGGTGTGGTCCATCCCGCGCATCGGGTATTGCGTCGCGAGGAGCCGCGCCAGCGTCTCGTCGTCTGTGATCTCGAAGTTCACAGGCATCCCGAGCACGCGGGTCGCGAAGCGAACAGCGCGTGGAAGAAGCCTTCGGCTCGTCGCGGCCACGAGGTAGCCGTCGTCGAGCCTCAGCGGCACGATCCCGAACTGCCACGCCTGGCGTCGCACGACGATCTCCTGCGCACCCTCCTCGACGCCGCGATCGGCATCGAACTCCGTGGCGCGCTCCTGTGTCTGCTCGATCCAGGCGCGTTCGATCGTGTCAGACGGCACCTCGTAGAGGCGCTCCGCCACGACTCCGAACGGTTCGTGCGTGCTCGCCTGCTCGGCAAGCACCGCGTCGACCTGTTCCACGCTGAGGATCCGCATACGGACGAGCATTTCTCCGATCCGCATTGTTGCACACTCCTTCTGACACGGACTTCGGCGCGATCCGCCGCGCGCACCGTCCGCAGCAGTCAGGATCGCGCAAAGCGCTGGAGGAGAGCCCGCGCAGCCCCTACGACACACACGCCGACCGCCGCCGCCCTTGCAGGCGGACCGCAAAACGCCGATAAAGACCCCATGGCCCGCCGAGCCACGAACCAGCAAAGCCCGAGGCAGGCTCCTCGCCTCGCGACGGAGACACCGCTCGCTCCACTCGTGCGCGCGCTGGGGGAGCGCTTCGCGGCGGAGGAGGATGCATGGGCCAGCCTTGCGGATCCGCGGCTTCTCCGCCGCTTCAGGCGGATCCTCGCCGACATGGAGACGCTTCTGACGGAGGGGCCCTGCTCGGACGCGGAGTCGGACCGCATCAGGTCCGCGTGCGCGGAGCTCCTCGTCGCCGAGCGGCTCCTCGGTGCGGGCTGCACCATCGAGCACGAGGCGGAGACCCCCGCGGGCAAGCGCGCAGACTTCCGCGCGCGGCGCGCAGACGCGGAGCTCTGCGTCCATGTAAAGCGCGCCCCGAGGCCCACGCTGCGCGACGCGAACATCGCCATCCCGCAGTCGTGGCGCGCGCTCGAAACGGTGCGGCGCCCGATGGTCGTCGCGCTGTCGCTCTCGCGCAACCTGCGCGGGCGCGCGCTCCACGCCGCGCTCGACGACGCCTTCCACTTCGTCGAGCAGGCGTCCGTGGGCGATGAGGTCCTGCTGCGCGACGGCGAGGGGCTCCCCGCAGCGCGGCTTCGCGCGCTCGCGCCATCGACGGGCCGCGCCATCGAGCTCGTCGCCGACCTCTCGACTGCGTTCGACGACCATGTGCCGAGGTTCCAGCACACGCTGCGCAAGGCCTTCGCGCAGTTCATGCCCCGCGTCGAGAACATCATCGTCGTCGCTGGAAGTCCAGGCGCGTTCGAGGCGTTCACGACGGCGCTCCTCGGCTCGCACATCGAGCGCTGGGACAAGCGTCCGCGCATCGGCGAGCTCATGGCCTATGGCCGCGGCGGCGACGGATTCTGGGCAGGCTCGATGCGGAACCAGTCGCGGCTCGCGGCCTACTGGCCCCTCGAGCACCGCGCCCAGCCCCTGCTCTTCGTGCGCGAACCCGCGCCGCGCGCGGCGAGCGCCGTGCGTGCGGCCCAGCTTGCGCGCGAGGTGTTCGCCTAGGTTCTGTCTCGCGCGTCGCGCTCGTCGAACTCGACGAGATGCGGAGCACGGCGCTTGCCCGCGCCCCACCCGCCGCGCTTCGGTCGCGGATCCTCGCCGTCGACGAGGAACGCCTCGCCAAGGGGCAGCAGCGACTCGATCTGCCTGTCGCCGATCTCGACGATGAGCGTGACCGAGTCGTCGCCGTAGGTCCGCTCCTCGACGACACAGCGCTTCTCGATCGCGTCGATGAGACGCGCCGACGCGAGCGGGACCGTGAGCGAGCGGCGACGCACGCCGCCCGTGAGGAGCGCGAGCACGCGTGCGCGGAGCTCGTCGAACCCCGTGCCATCGCGCGCGCTGATCGCGAGCGCGTCGGGCTCCCGCTCGCACCACTCATCGACCGTGCGCAGCGACGCACGCTCGTCGGCGGGGAGCGCGTCGATCCGATCGATCTTGTTGAGAAGCAGGATCCGCGGCTGCGTGTTCGCACCGATCTCGTCGAGAACCCCGCGCACTGTCTCGAGCTGCGCGGGCGCGAGCCGGTCGCTTGCGTCGAGGACGATGAGAAGCGCGTGCGCGTGCACGGCGTCCTCGAGCGTGGCGCGGAAGCTCGCGACGAGGTGGTGCGGCAGGTCGCGGATGAAGCCGACCGTGTCCGAGAGCAGCACCGCGTTCGCTCCGCCGACGGGCCAGCGCTCGACGCGCGTCATGAGCGTGGCGAAGAGCTGGTCGGCCGCGTAGGCGCCGCCGCGCGTGAGCGCGTTGAACAGCGTGCTCTTCCCTGCGTTCGTGTAGCCGACGATTCCAACCGTGAAGTGCTCGGCGCGGCGCTCCGCCACCTCGCGGCGCTTCCGCACGAGCACCTCGTCGAGCTC
>JBIKTI010000180.1:0-5725 GCA_044348205.1 Phycisphaerales bacterium
ACCGCCCTGCGCACCTCGCGCGGCCCGGCCGTGTCCCTGTCGGATTCCTCTTCGACGCGTCCGTGCACAAGCACAGGCTACACGAATGCCCGCGCCGCGCGGGAGGGTCGTCGGACCTTCCCGCGCGGCGCGGCACGGAGAGTTTCGGAAGGCGAAGCGCAGGGCATCCATGCCTCTGCGCGGCGGTCGAGGCGCAGGCGTCAGAACAGAAGCTGCAGCTGCGTGCGCACGACCCACTGGCCGTCGTTCGTGCTGCCGTCGCCCGCGGTCGAAGAGCCGTCACCGAGCCAGTCGGCGCCTGAGCTCGCGAAGTCGCCGACGGGCGCGAAGCTCATTCCGGCATCGGTCGTCCACTTCAGGTCCTTGCTGCCGCCGATGTACCAGTTGAGGCCGACGGTGGCCACGCTCGCGGTCTCGAGCTCGACGCCAGGCTCCGAGACGCGGAAGCGGTCGGTGCCCGTGTCGCCGAGCTCGTAGCGCGCGAAAAGCTCGACCTCGTCGGAGACGAAGACGCCGCCCTGCGCGACGACGCCCCACTGGCCGAACGAATCGCTCGTGCCGCCGCCGCGCGTCGGCACGGCGCCCGCGAGCGACACATCGCGGTAGACGCCGTAGACGAACAGGTTTGCGCCGCCGAAATCGACGGTGAGATCCGCAGTCACGCCCCACATCGAGTCGGTCGCCGTGACGGCGAGCGGACCCTCGTTGGTTGGCCGCAGGCTCTGCGCCATGGCGCCGAAGCCGAGCATCCACGCGGTCTCCTCGCCTCGGAAGCTGGTGAGGTCGCGCATCTGCCGCCACGACCCTGCGCCGAGATACTCGACGCGGCCAGCGAAGGCGTAGTCGGTCGGATTCGCGTTGAACGCGGTGGTGTACGAGCCCGCGTAGGAACCAGCTGCGGAGGTCGACGAGCTCGGCACGCTCGAGCCGTTCGCGCGCAGTCCGTCCCCATAGAAGAGCTGCGCGCGGAGGCTCTCGTCCTTGCCGCCGCCAAACTCAAGCTGCACGCCCTGCGCGAACTTCGTCGAGAAGAGGTCGTTCACGAGCGAGCGCTCGACCGTGAGCTGCGAGGCGCTCGAGACGAGCTCCTCGCGGAGGAATGGCGCCTTGAACTGGCCCACGCGCACCGAAAGGCCCGAGTCGAAGCGCTTCTGCGCCCAGATCTCCTCGACCGAGCCGACGATGTTGCCGCTCGAGAGCGTCTGGTCGCCCGAGGTGATCGACGCGGGCGTGCGGTTGAAGACGGGCTTCACCTCGAAGGTGACGCTCGGATCGATGATGTGGCCCGAGAAGGTCAGCTTGGTGCGTCGGTTCTCGAAGCCCCAGGTCGAGTCCTTCGCTGCGGTCGCCCCGAGGCCGCCGTTGTCGCGGTTGTTCATGGCCCAGCGCACTTGCACCTGGCCCCTGATGTTGAGCTTGAACGAGCCGTCCTCGGACGCGAGGAAGAAGCCACCCTGGTCCTTGCTCCAGCCAGCGCCGAGGCCGGCGCCCGCGAGGCTGTCGCGCGACGAGGCGTCCGCGAGGACATCTGTGACGATGCCGCGGATCTCCGCCGCGCGCGACTCGGTGAGCCAGCGCGAGCCGTCGGTCTCCTGTTCGAGGCGCGCGACCTTCGCGGCCAGCGCGTCGTTCGCGGCCCGCAGCGCCGCCAGCTCGCCCGCGATGTCGGCGGCCGCGCCGCCGGCCGTGTCACCAGCTGCCTGTCGCGTCGCACCGAAGGAAAGCGTCGTCGTTCCCGCCACGAACGCTCCCGTGAGAAGGACACCCGTCAGGAGGGTGCCGTTGAAGAGCACCCGCGTTGCGTCTCGCTGCATTGATTCAGTCCTCGTCGATCGGCCCGTTGGCCGAGTGCCTGGTCGCCTCGGAACCATTCCGAGACACGCGTCCACCGCGTGGGCGCCACGCTAGGGCCGAGGAGGTTCTGTGTGCATCATGTTCAGGCTTTGAATGCGCTTGACCATTCCTTTACATCAAGGAATGGTCAAGGATGTGCAAAAACACCTTGCGCGATAGGGGTTTCCGTGCAGCGGCACCCGCATCTTCACCGTTCCTGAACACAATCTGTATGTATTTCCTCGCAGAGGCGCGTCGCGCCTGATCGAGCCGTGCGTCAGCGAGCCTCGAACTCGACCTCTGCGTGCCCGACCTCTGGCGCGAGGCGCGCCTCGAGGCGCTTCGCCACGACATCGTCGGCGACCGACGAAGGCACCTGCATGAGGAGCGTGAACGACCGGCCCGAGTTCCCCTCCCTGCACGACAGGACGCGGCAGCCGAGGTCGCGCATCTCGTGCATGCTCACGAGCTGCGCCTTCTGGCGATCCGCGCCCGGCACGAGCCGCACCTTGACCTCGGCCGATCGGCGTGCAGAGAGCCACCACACGATGGCGTAGGCGGCCACGGTGACCACGATCGCCGCGAGCGGCTGCGAGAGCCCCGCGAGGAGGCCGACGACCACCACCACGACGCCGCGCGCTGCCATGTGCGGGTTCGCCACAGCGGCGCGCACGCGAAGGAGCGCACCCACGCCGAAGACGACAAGCGCCATCGCCTGGTCGATGCGCACGAGCGTGGCGAGCGCCGCGCCGAGGAGGCCGAGAAGGACGAGCGTCTTGCGTTCGTCGGTGGCCGCGAGGAGGTCGCGGCGGCCCTTGTCGCGCGGGTGGAAGGCAAGGAGCGAGGCCAGCGCGATCGCGAGGGCGATCCCGAGGACGAGTTCGCCGAGCGCGGCGGGGTCCGTGAACTGCTCGACGGCTGCAGAGAGCCGTCCCGCCGCGTCAGGCGCGAGATCGCGGGCGAAGAGCGTGGGGCCGGCGGAGCGTATGGCCATGCGGGTTTGGTCCTGAACGGGGCCCGACGAAGGGGATCCTGCCTCCCCAGCCGATGCCGCCGGCGTCGTGTCCCGACCATGATGGACCCTCGCGGGCCCTGGGCAAGGCGATCAGACGATTTCGCGCGCGATCGGCCGTCAGCGGCGACGGCGCGTCCCCATCACCGCAGGCACCGAGAGGCGCTGCCCCTGCTGCGCGGCGGGGCCCTGGCCTCCGCCCGCCTGCTGCTCGGCGAGCTTCTTGAAGTGGTCGTTCGTCTTCTCGATCGACGCCTGCACCGACTTCACCTTCTCGGGGTCGAGGCCCTGGAGGACCGCGCTCGACATGGCGCTCGCGGGGCTGAACGGCCCGAAGCCGAGGACGCCCTTCTCGAGGTCGATCTTCACCGAAGTCGCGCCGAGGTCGGAGAGCATGCAGAGGATGGTCATCATCTCGGGCTCCTCGAGCGCCTTCCCTTCCTTCATGCGCGCGCCGAGAAGGCGACCCGCCGTGACGAAGACGGGCTCATTGACGCCCTTCATGGCGCTCACCTGCTGGCCCGCGGCGACCATCAGCTCGCGCGACTGGCGCGTGATCGCGATGTCCGCGTCGTTCACCTTGATCGAGCGGCGAAACGCGTTGCACACGGCGGCCGCGAGCGCGAGGCCCGACTGGACCGCCGCGAACCCGAACGCAGCCTCGAGGCCCTGCGCGGCGTCGGTCGGCACCTCCTCGGTGACGGCCGCATTCGTGCCGTCGACCCACATGTTCTTGACGCCGAGCGATGCGCAGCACTGGAGGCCCGCCTGCACGATGGCGTCCTGCTGCGTCTTCCCCTCGGAGAGAAGCGTGGCCACGGTGGCGGCGAAAGTGTGCGGAATGGGCTGTTCGCGGGTGATCTTCGGCAGCACGAGGTTGACGAACGCGACGAAGTCCTTCTTCTCGATGTCGCGGAGGAGGCAGTACTGGCCGTTGAGGCGGATGGCGCTCATGGATCGATCTCGCGGGGTGCTCGCAGGAAAGCGGCGGGCGCGCAGGCGCCCGACCGCGTGTGAAGCGGCGATGGTAGCACCTGCACGGCGCCTCCCGCGCCGCTCCCCGAGCGCGCCGCCATTCCGTACCATCGCGCCATGCCCAGCGCCCGAAACCGCTCGCAGAAGCGCTCCGCGCGGCCGAAGGCCGCTGCCGCTGCCCCCGCTGCCACCCACGCCGCTGCCCCCGTGGTCGGCCCCGTGGTCGGCGTCATCATGGGTTCACAGTCCGACTGGGAGACGATGCAGCATGCGTCCGAGATGCTCGGGGCGCTCGGCGTGGCACACGAGTGCCGCGTGGTGTCGGCGCACCGCACGCCCGACCTCCTGTTCGAATATGCGGCTGCAGCGCGCGGCCGCGGCATCAAGGTCATCATCGCGGGCGCTGGCGGCGCCGCGCACCTTCCAGGGATGTGCGCGTCGAAGACCGATCTCCCCGTCCTCGGCGTGCCCGTCGAGTCGAAGGCGCTGAAGGGGCTCGACTCGCTGCTCTCGATCGCGCAGATGCCAGCGGGGATTCCCGTCGGCACGCTTGCGATCGGCCGTGCGGGCGCCGTGAACGCGGCGATCCTCGCGGCGAGCATCCTGTCGCATCACGATGCGGGCGTGGCCGCGAAGCTCGCTGCGTTCCGCGCGAGCCAGACGGCGAAGGTACTGGCGAATCCGATCCCCGGGGTTTCGCGCGCCGAGCCGCGCGCGCTGAGGGGAGCGGGTTCGACTCGGACGAGCGCGCGAAAGGCGAAGCAGAAGTGAGCGCGACGAAGATCGGCATCCTCGGCGGCGGACAGCTCGGGCAGATGCTCGGGCTTGCTGCAATTCCGCTCGGAATCGAGTGTGTCTTCTACGACCCCTCGCCCGATGCGCCCGCGCGCGTCGCAGGCCGCCACATCTGTGCGGCATGGAGCGACCGCGAGGCGCTGGCCGAGTTCGCCGCGTCTGTCGAGAGAATCACCTTCGAGTTCGAGAATGTCCCTGCGGCGAGCCTCGCGTTTCTCGCCGAGCGGAAGCCGGTGTTTCCCGGCGTGCGTTCGCTCGAGCTGACCTCCGACCGGATCCGCGAAAAGGAATTCCTGCGCGCGGCAGGCGTGCCCGTGCAGCCGTTCGCGGCGGTCACGGTGCGCTCCGAGCTCGAGCTCGCGCTTGCAACCGTCGGCCCGCACGGCGTCCTCAAGACGCGCACCCTCGGCTACGACGGCAAGGGCCAGCGCGTGGTGCATTCGGCCGACGAACTCGCGCGCGCGTGGGACTCGCTCGACCATGCGCCCTCGATCTACGAGGCGTTCGTGCCGTTCGACCGCGAGGTGAGCGTGGTCGCGACGCGCGCTGCGAACGGCGAGATCGCGGCGTACCCGGTCGTCGAGAACCTGCACACGCAGGGCATCCTCTTCCGCTCGATCGCGCCCGCGCGCGTGTCGGACGAGCTCGCGCGCGCCGCCGAAGGCCACGCGCGCCGCGTGCTCGAGGCGCTCGGCCATGTCGGCACGCTCGCGCTCGAGATGTTCGTTGCAGACGGAACGATCGTCGCGAACGAAGTCGCGCCACGCGTCCACAACTCGGGCCACTGGACGATCCACGGCGCGCGCACGAGCCAGTTCGAGAACCACATGCGCGCGGTCGCCGGCCTTCCGCTCGGCGACACGGGCATGGCGGAGTTCGCGGCGATGGTGAACTTCGTCGGCGGCCTCCCGACGCGCGAGGAGATCCTCGCGATTCCCGGCGCGTCGCTCCAGCTCTACGGCAAGAGCCCGCGCCCCGGGCGCAAGGTCGCGCATGTCGGCGTCGTCGCGCCCACGCGCGCTGCGCTCGACGAGCGTCTCGCGCGCGTCGAGGGAATCGCGCGGCGCGTCAACAGACTCTCATCCCACGCAGAACCAGCGAGACACGCAT
>JBIKTI010000181.1:0-5715 GCA_044348205.1 Phycisphaerales bacterium
GCCGATCGCCTTCAGCTACGGCTCGATCCAGATGATGTGGAAGGATGGCGGCGTGTGCGGCACGATGGGCAACATCGGCTCGCGCACGCACCGCATCGTCGGGCAGCCCGCGTCGACCGCAGGGCAGCCTGGCCACTGCGCGATCGTCTTCATGGAGTACGACGCGAAGGCAAAGGAGTTCCACTGCAAGGGCGGCCAGTACGCAACGGGCGGCGACGAGGTCACCACCGTGCACGCTGGCTGGAACTACGACGACAAGGGTGGGCGCAGGCCCATGGTGTTCCACCAGTCGGTCGCGTGGGGCGTGAACGCTGGGTTCGCCGAGTATGTCGAGAGCCTCGCGATGGTGCGCGCGTTCAACGCGCTCTCGCCCGACGACCGTGCGCGCGAGTGCGTGGGGTTCGTGAAGTCGGCGCTCGCCGAGAACGCGTTCGCCCTCGCGGCCATCACCGCGGCGCTCGACTCGGCGCCCGACGCGAAGTCCGCGCTTGCGATCGCAGACGCCTGCGCGGAGAGATTCGCGAAGGCGACCGACGAGAAGCAGCACGCGCTCTATCGCTCGACCGTGCGCGACCTCGCGCATGCGCGCGTGGCCGCGCTGCCCGCGCCCACGACGCCCGAAGAGCACGCGAGGCTGCTCGAGGCGCTCGAGCGCCAGGGCTCGACGAACGGCGAGCTCCTCGCGCGCTGCTGGCGCGGCGTCGGCGGAGATGAAGGATTCGTAAAGCGCTGCCAGGCGGAGATCGAGGCCTATCTCGCGTCGCCCGAGCGCGGCAAGGACCGACGCGCCTCGCAGAGGTTCGCGGCAGAGATCAACGGCTGGGCGAAGACGGTGGCGCGTCCTGCGAAGAAGCGCTGGGCCGTGCAGTTGCTCGCGTCGTTCGAAGGCAAGGAGACGATCTCGGTTCGCGGCAAGGAGCAGGTCGATCCCGCGGTCGAGGCGCTGCGCAGGATCGCAGGCGTGAAGGCCCCGACGAAGGGATGACGCCTACACAGCGGACCGTGGCGGCTTCGGGAGCAGGCGGTTGATCACCACGATTCCCCCCACGACGGCCGCGATCGGAAGCAGCAGGCACACGCAGCCGCTCCAGTGAGGCCTCGAGCCGCTCGAAGAGCCGCCTGTCGAGAAGCTCCAGGCCGCTGGGAAGCCTTCGATGAGCGTCGGTGAGCCGCCCGCTCGGAATCCTGCGAGGATCGGCGCGATCAACGCCTCGAGATCCGCGGCATGTCGCTCGACGGCCTCGGGCGCGAGATCGCCTTCGGCGAGATCCGCGTCGACGAGGGCGGCAAGCGTCTCCTCGATGGACTCCTTCGTCGGGTCCTGATCGACATCAGGCCACGCGACGGCGCGCGACTCTGCGCTCGCCTGCCGGCGACCTCTCGCGTACTCGATCACAAGCTCTGCCTGCGGCGTGCCGACGCCGACGACGCCCATGACTCCCCAGCTGGCGACGCGGCTCCACGCGAGCCTCGCCCGGAGGCCTGGGACTTCTTCCGAAGTCCAGGTCGCGTCGACCGTCGTCTCCTTCGAGGCGAACAGCATCGCGCTCGCGAAGACTGCGATCGGCAGCACGGCGACCGCCGCGCACACGAGAAGCCGCCTTGCAAGCCCGCGCGCGCGGCCGAACGCGGGGACGACGCCGACCTCGCGCGAATCCGTGCCGCACTCAGGGCAGGTCGCGGTGGTCCATCCCTCCGCGGCATGGCGGCATCGCCCGCACAGCACACTCGACGCGTTCAGCCCAGATGCGCGCAGGCGCTGCATCTCCCTCCATAGAAGAACTGCAAGCACCACGGCCGCGATCGCGGCTCCATAGAAGAGTAGGCTCACGATCAGGTTGATGATGAAGGGGAGGATCGCGGTCGTCGTGCCCATGTCTGTGCAGCGTATCGCTCCACGCGCGACGCCGATCACGCGTCGGCCAGGCCGCTCTTTCGACTACGCTTCGGCCATGCGCTCCATCGCCCACCGCGCCTCGGCTCTTGCCTGCGCCTCATGCGCCGCGATCGCCACGACCGTCTCGGTCGCGACGCCCGCCGCGGACCTTCAGACCGCAAGCGTCATCTTCATCCACCCAGACGGCGCCGGCCTCGGGCACTGGGGACTTCTGCGCGTCCACCAAGCGGGCCCCGACGGCGAGCTCGCGTGGGACAGGCTTCCCGCGATGGCGACCTACCGCCCGCACATGCGCGACAGCCTCGCGCCCTCGAGCCACTCGGGCGGCACGGTGCATGCCTATGGCGTCAAGGTGCCTCAGGACAGCTTCGGCATGGATGGCGCGGAGATCTCCGTCGCCGCGTCGGGCGAGCGGCTCAGCATCATGCGTGAGGCGGCGCGCGCAGGACGCGCGGTCGGTGTCATCAACTCAGGCCACCTCGCGGAGCCTGGGACCGCGTGCTTTCTTGCGAGCGTGCCCAAGCGCTCGATGACCTCCGAGATCGCGCGGCAGCTTCTCGAGTCGAAGGCAGAGGTCATCCTCGGCGGCGGCGAGGCGCTCTTCCTGCCGAAGGGCGTGGCGGGCCGCCACGGCGTCGGTCGGCGCGAGGACGGCCGCGACCTCGTCGCGGAGGCGCGCGCGGCGGGCTACGCAGTCGTCTTCACGCGCGAGGAACTTGCTGCGGTTCCTGCAGGAACCACGCGCCTTCTCGGTCTCTTCGCGGAGATGAACACCTACAACGACCGCGGCGAGGAGACGCTGCGCGAGCGCGGACTCGTGCCGTTTCCCTCCGAGCACCCGACGGTCGGAGAAATGACGCGCGCGGCGCTCGGCGTGCTTGCGGCCGATCCCGACGGCTTCATGCTCGTCGTCGAGGAGGAGGGCGCAGACAACTTCTCCAACACGAAGAACGCGTCGGGCCTGCTCGAGGCCATGCGCCGCGCGGACGAGGTGATCGCGATCGCGGAGGCGCACCGCGCGGCGAACCCCGCCACGCTCGTCCTCGTCGCGGCAGACAGCGACGCCTCGCGCCCGCAGATCGTGGCCATGCCCGAGTCGGACGGCGTGATCGTGCGCGGCAAGCCGCTGCCCGCGACGCTTCCAGGCGATGGGGCCGCACTTGACGGCGTCAATGGATCGGAAACCGCCCCGTTCCTCGCGGCTCCCGACGCGAACGGCGTGAGGCTCCCCTTCGCCGTCGCTTGGGCGAGCCATCAGGATGGGGGAGAACCCATCCTCGTTCGCGCCGCAGGCCCTGGCTCCGAGCTCGTCCGCGGGAACCTCGACAACACCGACATCTACCGCATCATGTACACGGCGCTCTTCGGCGTGACGCCGGATGCTGCGCGCGCCGCGCGCACGGCGCGGTGAGCGAGGCGCGCTCGAACACGGCGTGAAACGAACGCGGCCCTCGGAAACCGAGGGCCGCGAGGTCGTCTGGGGAATCGAACCGCGCTCAGCGGCGGCGACGCAGGCCCGTGAAGCCCGCGAGGGCGAGGAGCGCCATGGCTCCAGGAGTCGGGATGCCATTGGTGACATCGATGATCTGATCCTGGAAGCTGGAGTTGCCAAGGCCGAGGATCGCGTTCATGTTGCCGCCCGTGTTCGACGCGGCCGCAAAGAGCGACGCGAAGTTGGCTGAGATGGCAGCGCCGATGGTGCCGCGGAAGTTGCCCGTCGTGAGATCGAGGCTCGCAAGCGTGCCGTCGAAGTCGTTCACGACTTCCCACACCGCGATCTGGAAGGCGGCCGCGTAGTCGGCGTTGGTGCCGAACTGGGCGCCGCTCGCGGAGAAGTACATGCGGGCGAGCGCATCGGCGCGCGCGGTGCCCATGCCCGTCCCGGGCGTGGGCAGGTCGGAGACGGCCGTCACCTGGTAGGTGCGGACGGGGCCGTTGATGTGGATGTTCTGCGCGAGCTCCGTGCAGAACGAGAACCAGTTTGTCGCGAAGGGCTGGCCAGTGCTGTTCGAGAGCACGAGGCGGATCTGGCCCGCGAAGACGTTGTAGTTGGTCGAGCCCTGGGTGACGGTCACATTTCGGCCGGCGCCGACGCCTGGGCAGAAGACATCGACCATGCTCGCCTCGGCGACGGAGACGGCTGCACCGCAGAGGAGCACGGGAACAAGGCAGTGGTTCAACTTCATGTGTGGCTCGATTCCGATCTTTGGTTAAGCGCAGGGGCGCGATCCTTGGGGCGGCGAACGGCACGCCGCCCGAACAAGGCATGAAACAACTCTCGAATGCGCGGCGCCCCACGCAAGGCACAGCACCGATCAAGGCGCAATTCACCTTGCCGCTCGTTCAGGTCGTTCCAGAGATTCGGCTCATTCGCACGCGATCAGGCCCAGAGGGCGGCGAACGGAGCGGTTACCGCCCCTGCCCTGTTCAGAGCGCGTTCAGCACGCAGTCGACCAGCATCGAGGCGGCTCGGGGGGCTCTGTCGAGGAAGAGCGCGGGCTCGAGGACCTCAGCCTCCATGAGAAGCGGAGCGCCATCGGGGCCGCGCGCGAGGTCGATCCGCGCGTATGCGGGGACCCCAAGACCGAGGCGCTCGAAGGCAGCGAAGACCGCTGCGGCGGCGGCGAGTTCGTCTGGCGCGGGGTCGATCCGCTCGCGGGATTGCTCTGCGTCGCCCTCCCAGCGCGCGCCCTTGCGAACGGCGTGCGAGAAAGCGCCGCCGAAGCACACGAGGTTCGACTCGCCTGTCTCGAGGACGGAGCGGAGGAGCGGCTGCACGAGGAAATCGCGGCTAGGCAGGCCACCCCCATCACGCCGCGCAAGGTGCGCGCGCGCTGCGCCCGCGTCCCCCGCCGCGATGCGGACCGTCGCGAAACTCCCCGCGGAGATGGCTGGCTTCAGCACGAGGTCCCCGAAGCGCGCGAAGAGCGCGCCCCAGTCGGGTTCGAGGCCCGCGGCGACGAGTTCAGTCGGAACCACGGGCGCGCCTGCATCTGCGAGCGCCAGAAGATAGCGCTTGTGAATGTTCCAACGGAGGACGGGTGCGGCGTTGACCAGTCGCGTCGCACGGTCGGTGGAGTCGATCCACGCCTCGAACTGGTGAAGCTTCTCGAGGTAGTCCCAGGTCGAGCGCACGACCACGAGACCGAACTCCTCCCAGCGCGCGGCCGGGTCGTCCCAGACGACCACGGACGCGTCGACGCCACGCGCACGGAACGCGTCGACGAGAAGCGGCAGATCTAGATCGGGCCGCGGGAGAGTCGACGCTGTGGCGAGGGCTGCACGCATCGCGCCGAGGATATGGTGCGACGCACCATTCATGGGGCCGCGCGCGCCCACCGCCTCCCGCGCACGCCGTATAGTCGCCCCATGGCCACCAGAGAGACCCCCATCGACCGCATCGAACGGCTGCTCGCATCGGGGGACGCGGAGGGGGCGCTGCAGGCCGCGAATGCGTTCCTCGCGCAGTCGCCCAAGAGCTTCCTCGCGCGGATCGCACGCTGCCGCGCCAACCTCAGGCTCCGCAACTTCGTCGACGCCGAGGCGGACTGCGCGCTCGCGCTCGAGCTTTCGCCGAAGGACGAGCACGCGAACCTGATCCGCGCCAACCTCGACCACAGGCTCGGGAAGATCGACGCTGCGCTCGATCGCCTGCGCCCGATCGCGGCCGGCAAGGGTCCGCATGCCGTCGAGGCCGCGATCAACATCCTCGACGCCCTCTTCTACGCCGATCGCAACGACGCGCTGCGGGAGTTCGTGAAGGGCGGCGGCGCGTGGACCAAGGACCCGCGCGCGCTCCTGATGCAGGCGCGCGTGCG
>JBIKTI010000182.1:0-5703 GCA_044348205.1 Phycisphaerales bacterium
TAGCGAATCCGTGCCGATCGGGGGGTAGGCCGAAACCGCACCGAGCGGGACGCGAAACTGCGGCGAAGTCCAGCTCGGCCGTCGAGACGGCCTGCGTGTTGCCCGAAGAGATGGAAAGCCCCGAAGGGATGGAAAGCCCCGAAGGGATGGAAAGCACCGCGGGACTTCGGTGGAGCGGGACGCGACCCCCGCCCCGACCTTCCGATCCGACCTAGACTCCCGCATGGCCGCCTCGAAGGCCGATACCCCCGCAGCCTTCGGTCTCCGATCGACTCCAACAGCCCAGATCCGCCCCGCATGAACGACTCCCTCCCCAACGAGCCTCTCCGCAGCGCGCCTTCCGCATCCCCGCGCCTCGACGCGCCCGTGCGACTCGCCATGTCCGATGAAGACGGCGGCCAGCGTGGCGGACAGCGGCCCAACGGCCCGGGCGGTGCAGGTGGCCCGAACATGCCTCCGCAGCGCGGCGGGCGGCAGGTGCTCGGCTGGGTGATGGCGGCGGCGCTCTTCGGCCTCCTCATCCTCGCCTTCAGCTCGTCCTCGGGCGGCCAGAAGGAAGTGAAGTGGAACGACTTCATGAACCTCGTGCGCCAGAAGGCGATCGACCCGGAGTCGGTGGTCGTCGACGGCTCGCGCGTGACGGCGGTGGTCAAGGACAATGTGCAGGGTTGGTCTGGCGACAAGCCGCAGCCCATCTTCGCGAAGGTCGACGACACCAAGGCCTACTACATCGACGACCTGCGCGCGGAGAAGGTCGACTTCAACTTCAACGAGCGCTCGATGTGGACGATGGTGCTGATCCAGCTCCTTCCAGTCATCCTCATCATCCTCGTGATCTGGTTCATCGCGCGCTCGATGCGCGGCGCGGGCGGCGGCCCGGGCGGCATGCTCGGCAGCTTCGGCAAGAGCCGGCACCGCATGCAGACCAAGGAGCAGGTCAAGGTCACCTTCGGCGATGTCGCGGGCGTGGACGAGGCCAAGGAAGAGGTCCAGGAGATCGTCGAGTTCCTGAAGAACCCGAAGCGCTTCTCGCGCCTGGGCGGACGCATTCCTCGCGGCGTGCTGCTCTCGGGACCTCCTGGTTGCGGCAAGACGCTGCTTGCGAAGGCGATCGCGGGCGAAGCGGATGTCCCCTTCTTCTCGATCTCGGGCTCCGACTTCGTCGAGATGTTCGTGGGCGTCGGCGCGAGCCGCGTGCGCGACCTCTTCAAGCAGGCGAAGGAGAACTCGCCGTGCATCATCTTCCTTGATGAAATCGACGCCGTCGGCCGTCGCCGCGGCGGCGGATTCAGCTCGGGCGGCCACGACGAGCGCGAGCAGACGCTCAACGCGATCCTCGTGGAGATGGACGGCTTCGACGCCAACACGCAGGTGATCGTGATCGCCTCGACGAACCGCCCCGATGTCCTCGACCCCGCGCTGACGCGCCCGGGCCGCTTCGACCGCCAGGTCGCGGTCAACCTTCCAGACCTCGTGGGGCGCCGCCAGATCCTGGCCGTGCACGCGAAGAAGGTGAAGCTCGCCGAGGATGTCGACCTCGAGAAGGTCGCCCGCGGCACCCCGATGTTCTCTGGTGCCGATCTCGCCGCGCTGATCAACGAGGCCGCGATCATCGCCACGATGGCAGACAAGGACTTCGTCGAGCTCGCCGACCTCGAGGAGGCGCGCGACAAAGTCCGCTGGGGCCGCGCCAACAAGAGCCGCAAGATCGAGCAGCAGGAGCGCGTCGCGACCGCCTACCACGAGGCGGGGCACGCCGTGCTGCAGGTGCTCCTCGAGCACGCCGATCCGCTGCACAAGGTGACGATCATCCCGCGCGGTCAGGCTATGGGCGCGACCTTCTCGCTTCCTGAGAAGGACCGCTACGGATTCGGCCGCAAGCATGTCCTCGCCACGCTGCGCGTCCTCTGCGGCGGCCGCATCGCAGAGGAACGGAAGACGGGCGACACGAGCTCCGGTGCCTCCATGGACATCAAGATGTGCACGCAGTACTCGCGCGCGATGATCCTCCAGTGGGGCATGTCCGACCGCCTCGGCTTCGTGAACTACGCGGGCAGCGACTCGCGCGAGATGTTCGTGCCCGAGCGCGACTATTCACCCGAGACGGCGCGCATCATCGACGAGGAGACGCGCCGCATCATCGACGAGGCGTACACGCAGGCGCAGCAGATGCTCACCGACCACTGGGACAAGGTCGTCGCGGTGGCGGAGGCGCTCCTCAAGTACGAGACGCTCCAGCGCGACGATGTCGACCGCCTGATGCGCGGCGAATCGATGGGGAAGCCAACCGTGGCCGACCTTCTCGCTGGCGAAGCGGCTCGCTCCAAGCCCGTCATCGACGGGAAGCACACCGCCGAACCGGGTGCGGATTCAGGGCTTGGCGGCGTCGTTCCGAGCCCTGCCTGACGCGCGTCACTCCAGAGCGGCCTTCGCGCGATCCATGCAACGGACGAGCTCGACTCGGCTCGAGACTCCAAGCTTGCGGTAGATGCGCTTCGCCAGCGTCGCCACGCTGCCTGGCTTGATTCCAAGCTCGTCGGCGGTCTCGTTGCGCGTGCGGCCGCGCACAAGTGCGATCGCCACCTGTCGTTCGCGCTTCGAGAGCGCAGCGAGCGGATCAACGCGTGCAGCTCCGTCCTTGGCATCTCGGTCGACGAACCGCGCCATCACGACGGGCTGGGGCCGCACGGGCTCTGCAAGTGGCTGAACCTGCAGCTCGAATCGGTAGTTGCAGAAATAGTCGTCCTTGCCGCCCTCGCCCGTGTGGCGCTCCTGCAGCATGTGGAGGAACGCGGAAAGCTCGTCGAGTCGATGCCTCAGCTCGTGCATCTCGCTGAGCGCGATGCGCACGGGCAGGCTGTAGATCATGCGCGAGCGCGTGTCGTCTGTGGCCTTCTCGAGCGGAAGGTGGTTCTTCGCCAGTCTGTCCGCAGCCTCCTCGAAGCGGCGGGTCAGGCCATCCCAGAGCTTGCGGTCGGTCGCATCGTCGGCGCGCAGTCCGATCGAGATCCGCTCGCAGGTGGCGCGGTAGGTCGGCGTGCGTCGGTCGGCACGCGCGCGAAGAGCCTCGATCAGGCCGAGTTCGACGAGCTCGTCGAGCGCCCGCTGCGCGAAGAGGTGCTCGAGATGCACCGCGCGGGCGATCTCTGCGACCTCCACGGGCTTCTTGCGACGCCGCACGAGTTCCCACACGGACATGACCTCCTCGTTGAGCAGGAGATCCATGGCTCGTTCGTTCCGGATGTCGAAGAGAACCTCGTTGTCTTGCATGACGGCCTCACGCGCATCGCATCCATGCATCCCGCGCATCGGACTGGCAGCGGGGACCCGAAGCGCGCATCGGGCCTTGCGAACCGTGCTCCACTCGGACGGTTCATCGAAAGTACACCCAATCGGGTCCCCGATGGGAGCGTGCACAACCCAGCGCCCCCCGATTGGGGCGCTTTGTCCCCATCGGAGGACAGCGCATTGCCGCGGAGTCCGAGCGTTCGCGCTCCACCCCGCGCGTCACGCGTGGCACCGCTCAGCGGGGCTGCACTGCCGAGGGAACCGCGGCCGAGCCAGAGGGCATCGCGATCGAACGCGCCACGGCGTCCACAGCATCGAACACCTCACCTGCCTCCCTCGCCGTTGCAAGGAGCACATACCCCTTGTCGCGGTGGATGGCGACATAGATCTTGATGCGCGCGCCGCCCGGTCCGGGCCGCTCCGTGGATCGGAACACGCCCGACTTCGAACGCGCGCTTGGGTCGTTTGTCGTGCCGCCCGTCCAAGTACGCTCGCTCGCCACCTGGTACTGGTCGATGCCCATGCCCGGCGGAACGCGCTGCGTGATGAGCGCGCAGGTCGACAGGAACCCTGCGTGGGGCTGCTCCGACGGCAGGAGCACGGCCTCGACGCGCGCGGCGGCGTCCGCGGGGAGCTGCTGCTCGGCCGCACGCAGCATGCGGATCAGGTCCGCCTCCGAGGGGCTTGCCGTGACGGGTGCCTTCACGCGCATGTCGATCGACTTCCAGCCCTCTGGCACGGCCGCAAGGAACTCACCGAATCCGACCGTCTGGGCAGTGTCCGAGTTCTGCAGTCGACCTGACTTGACCGCCTCCGCGGAGCCCGCATCGAGATCGGGCGCCAGTTCGTCTGCAAGCGCCGCGGCGCGGGCCGCGTGATCTGGTCGCCCGTCCCCGCATCCGCCAAGCACTGGGATCGTCGCGAGGCCGAGCAGCACCAGGCCACCCGCGAGGGTCGCACGGCGCACCAGCCGCGAGACAGTCTCGCTCGGCAGACCGAAGATGCTCGGACGATCGATCATGAGACGCCTCAGGCCTTCGGCGATCGGGCGGACGCGATCGTCCGAACCCTCCCATCCTCGCCCACCACGGGCGACCCCCTTGATTCCAAGACATCCGTCCCCGTTCATGAAATCGGCCACGCGGACCCCGCTGATCCGCGGAGACCCGAGGGAATCGCGCAGGTTCGTCCTCGCCGGCGATGGCCTGCGCAGCCTGCGCCGCGTGTGCGGGCGGCCCGTGCGCTCAGGATGGATCCGTCGCGTCGCGCTCTTCCTCGAGTTTCCTGATCGCGCGCTTTTTCCGCATGTTCGACGCGGTTTCGCCGAGCAGGCTCTTCTCGCGCAGGAGATGGTGGTAGTGCTGCGCGAACCGATGCGCCTCGTCGCGAATCGCCTGGCAGAGCCGCAGGCCGAGATGCTCGCGGCCGAGGCGGATCGGCTCGTCGCGCTCGGTCGTGTAGATGAGCTCCTCCCTCTTGGCAAGCGAGATGACGCGCGGAGGCTGGACACGCAGCTGCGCGAACGCCTCGAGCGCCGCGCGCAGCTGGCCGATTCCGCCGTCGATCAGGATGAGGTCGGGATAGAGCTCCTGCCCGTCGCCCGCCTCGCGGTAGCGGCGGCTCACGACCTCGCGCATCGCGCTGTAGTCGTCGTTCGTGACGCTCGTGATCTTGTATCGGCGGTAGCCCTCCTTGAAGGGCCGCCCGTCGATGAAGCACACCTTCGACGCCACCGTCTCGCCGCCGCGCAGGTGCGCGATGTCGATCGCCTCCATGCAGCGGATCGGCTGTTCTGCGCCGAGCGCGCGCGCGAGGCTGCGCGCGCCTGCCGCGGGGTCCTGCACGAATCCCGTCGCCTCTGGCTGCCAGTCGAACTCTGCGTCGTCGCCCCGCGCGCTTCCGCGCGTCTCGCGCTCGTCGAGCTTCTCGATCGCCTTGATCTGGTCGCGCAGCACGGCGGCGCGCTCGAACTCGAGCCGCGCGCTCGCGGACTCCATCTCCTCGCGCATCTCGCGCAGCATCGCGCTCCGCTTCGAGCCGAGGAAGCGGACGAAGCGGTCGATGTCGGCGCGGTACTCGTCCTTCGTGATGCGCGCCGCGCACGGCGCCGTGCACTGGTTGATCGCGGCCAATAGGCACGGGCGGAAGAGCCTGTTCTTCGGATCGCCGTCGATGATTTCAAGCTCGCAGGTGCGGTACTTGAATACCCGCTGCAGGAGCTGCATCGCGTGGCGCAGCGCCCCGACCGACACGAACGGCCCGTAGATGCGCGCGCCCTTGAAGCGCTCGTTCGCGGGGTCGCGCGTGATGTAGACGCCCGGGAAGTCGTCGCGCATCGTGACGGCGAGGTACGGGAAGGTCTTGTCGTCCTGCAGGCGGTCGTTGAACTGCGGGTGGATGTCCTTGACGAGACGC
>JBIKTI010000183.1:0-5702 GCA_044348205.1 Phycisphaerales bacterium
ATCGCGCGAAACACCCCGGTTTCTTCCCTCCGCGCCAGCATCGTCCTCGCGCGTGCCGCCTCCACCCTCTTCCCGAGATTCTTCCTCACGAGATCCTCCCTCACGGGGTCCTTCTTCGATCGGAGCATCCGGCCCCTCGTCCAGGCCGTCCTCTTCAGGGCTCACTCGCGGCTGCGCCTGGCCTTGACCGCGAATCTTGTCCGCAAGCCGTAGACCGAGATCGAGAATGCGCCTCTGCCGTGCGGCAAGTTCGGCGATTCCTCCAGCGCGGACGGACTCATCCAGACCTGCGGTCTGCTCATCGAGCCTCCGCGTCTTTCCAACAAGCGCCTCCTGCATGGACATGAGCAACCGAACCTCCGCCGCGGGTGGGACCGCGCCCGATGGCGCTCCACCTGACCCGCCCGCAGACTGTTCTTCACCCGCCTCCTGCTCACCGAACCGGTCCTCATCATCGGAGGCAGCGGCATCATCAAGCGCCGCGACGATCGCGGAGATCGCCTCGACTGCATCCTGCGCAGGCGCAAGCGCATCCTTCGGACGCCCTGCCGCGAGACGCTCCCGTGCATCCGAGAGCGCCATGTCGATCACATCGTGCATCTCGACGAACACCTCAGCCTCGCGAAGCTCCTGCTCGGCCTCGATCATGCCCGCGACATCGCTCCTGATCTCCTCCTGCACGGTCGACAGACGCCTGCTCTCGACCGTCTCGCGACGAGTCAAGTCCCGCGCCTCGTCCGGAACGACGCGCTCCATGAGCGAAAGCACCGTCACCTGCCGCTCGAGGACCGCCCTGTACTTCGCGACAAGCTCCTCCCGTCGCTCGGCCTCGGCTTGCTCCTCGGCCCGCTGCGCGAGGCGCTCCGCCTCGACGAGTGCTTCCTCGAGCGCGCGAATAGCCGCTTCCGACGCGCCGAGCGCGTCGGCCTGCACGAACTCCTCCGATCGCAACCGCGAAGCCACGGCCCCGAGGCTCGTCGCCGCAGTCTCAAGCAGGCGCGCAGCGCGCGCGGACTCCCTGCTGCGCGTCCTTGCGTCGGCAGCAACCCCGCGAGTGTTCTGCGAGATCGTTCCGTAGGACACCGCGAGTGGATCGCGTGCAGACCGCGCCTGGTCACCGTCATCCGATGGGACCCGCGCAAGCTCCGCTCCGCGGCTTTCGGCCTCCCCGAGCAACCGTCGGATCGAGTCAACGAGCTCTTCCATCATCCTGGCGAGCTCACGCGCGCGGACCTTTCGATCCTCCTCCATCGCAGCAAGCGCACGCGCCAGCGCCTCCGACGCCTGCTCAAGCGAGCCGCGCGATTGCTCGAGCCGGTTCTGCGCCGCCTCCTCGGCGGCGCGATCGACCTGCTCGCGCACACGCCCGTCCTCGGTCTCCCGTGCAGCCGCCTCCAGCCCTTCCGCCTGAGCCGCATCGTTCCCTTTCAGAAGCTCCGCACGCTCACGCAGGTCATTCACGGTCTTCTCGACATCGTCCGCCGCACGATCCATCCTGGACGAGAGATCGTCGAGCTCGGCGCGCGCATCGGGTGACAGCTCCTCGCGCGACTCGCCTGACGACCTCTGCGCAGCCTGCCCCGCCTCGCGCGCAAGCCGCTGCACCTCCGACGCAAGCGTCTCGAGCCTGCGGCGCGCGATCCACGCGTCCTCATCGCGATCAAGCAGCGCCACGAGATCCTCGAGCTCGGCACGCACCTCGTCCTGGCGCCTCGCGACTTCCCTGCGCAGATCGGCCTGGTCCTGCGTCGCCTCGGCATCCGAGCCGCGCTCGGAGCCATCGTCTGTGGCTCCGCTCTCGGGTCGGTCCGCGCCGGCGGCAGTGGCCCGCTCCAGCTGCGCGACGGCCTCGCTTGCCTCCGCACTGCGAGCCTCCGCGACCGACGCGAGTTCCTCGGCCTGCCGCACGATCTCAGCAAGCGAACCATCGCCCTCACGGTTGCGCTCGATCCGACGCCTGATCTCCTCGACCGACTCCCGCATTCTCGCCACGCCCTCGGTCACCGAAGCCTGCGCCGACGCCAGCCCTGGGTCGAGCTGCTCACCTTCCGTCGATTCCCTCGCTCTCGCCTGCCGCTCGTCGATACGCATCGCCTCGCGTCGCGTGGACGCGAGCGTCGACCGCAGCTGACGCTCGAACTCCTCCTCGGTCACGATCCGAAGCACGCGCTGCGCGCTGCGAGTCCGTTCACGCAAAGACCCGTCCACCGACACACCCACGAGCTGATCCTCCGCGAAGGCGCGAAGCACCAGCGAGTCACCCGGCTTCGGCGAGAGCCTCGCGACATCGAGCGTGCGCTCGAGCGATGACGAACCGTCCGCCCCGGACAACTCCGCGCGCTCCTCGAACTGCATGCTCTCCGTCGAACCGCCCCCAACGCGCACCGCTATCTCGATCCCCGCGTCGCGAAGCTCGATGTCGTCCCGTCCCTCGGACCGCATGAGGACCCGTGCATCAGGGAGGATCGACTCGTCCTGCATCGGCTCGACAAGCGCTGCACTCGGAGGGCGGTCGTCGACCGCATCGAACGCGAACACGCACGGATCGGTCTGCCGAATCCCGTCGAGATCGACGAGGTCGACCTCGATGCGCGCCGCGTCCTCGAGCAGGAACCGGACCGACCATCGCGTCGCATCCACCGGATCACGCAGCGGCACGAGCGCGATCGAACCCGCGTTTGGTTCTTGCACCGCCTCCGGCGTCTCGTCGCCCGACTCGGACGGCACGATCACTCCCGTCGCGAGGAACGACGACGACGTCTCGGGAAGCGGGAGTTCTCGAGAGAGCTCGAAGTCGATCACGACCTCGCTCTTCTCGAGGATCGAGCCGCGCGGGGTCCCGCGCGCATCGCGCCCATCGCCAAGGTCCTCGGTGCGCACATCGAGGACGCCGCGCGCGTAGTCGGGCGCCGTGATCGTGGCGGTGGCCCGGACGATCTTCGGTGGCTCGACAAGACGGATGCTCAGAAGCCCGGTCTCCGCATCGCTTGAGAGGAACACGACCTCGATGCGCCCGCCATCCGCATCGACAAGTCGCTCGAATTCTCCCGATGGTTGCCGTGACAAGGCGACCTCGTTCCACGCCGGCGCGGGGCCCTCCGACCCGTCGACGGGCCACACCCTGTAGCGCGCGAACACGCGTTCCCGCACCGCATCGCCCTTCGTCAGGCGCGCGCGCAGCGCAACGGGCTTGCCACGCGGAAGTACCCCATCCGACGCGATCAGCCCCTCGACCGCGGTCCGCGCAGGCCACGCAGCATCGGTCCATGGCAGGAAGATCCGCCTGGCGGCGATCGACGCGGAGTTCGCCTCGAACGCCGTGAAGAGCGCTCCCGCCGCGACAAGCGCAAGCACCGCTCCGACCCGTGTGATCGCCGGCCGCACGCGCAGCACTCCGCGCAGATCCATGCCGCGCGCGCGCTCCTCGAGATCCGCGACTGCGCGCGCGGCAAGCGCACTGCGCCGCGCAAGCCCGCTCTCCTCGAAATCGACGGCGGACGCGAGCCTACCTGAGAGCTCCGGCCTCTTCCGCTCGACCCTCAACGCGAGCTCGACCGCGCTCGGTCTGAATCGGAGCGCGGGAAGCACGAACCGCCTGAGATCGATCGCCACGAGCACCACGATCACGGCCAGCAGAATCACCCGCACGGGCATGGGGAAGCGCAGCATCGCATCGAGCAACGCAGCGACCGCGAACCCGACGAGCACCAGCACACCGAGCGCCGCAAGGGCCGATGCGATCGCAAGCGCGCGCGCAGCGGTGGCCAGACGCTGCACGGAACGCACGGCGGACCGCGTGCCACCTCGACCCGCGGGTTCCGCGGACGAATGGTCGGGCTGATGCTGGGCCGGTTGCTGCTGCATGAATCTCGCTCAGGCCTGTTCCGTTCGCTGATCCGACGACGCCGACGATGGTCTCGGCTCCATCCGACGACACGCGCGCTACACGAGCCTCAGCATCCTCCTTCCCGTCCATTCGAGTGCGAGCAGAGTCAACAGCATGCCGAACGCGAGGGGTGTGTCCCAAAGCGACTCAAGCAGGCTCTCGTCGATCTCCCGTGCGCGCGCGGGAAGGAGCCGCGGAAGCTCCTCGATCGTCTCGGCACCGAGCATCCGCCCCTGGGTCCGAGCCGCGAGCAGCGCAAGCGCCTCGTGATCGGCGTCGCCACGGCGCAACTCGTCGTCCGCGCGAACGACCTCGAAGGGCGCACCCGCGGATCCGAACGACGGATCCGTTGCGACGGCCTGGAACGAACCGAGCCGATCGGCGGGGAAGCTCGCCGTCGCGTCCGCGCCGTCGCGGACAAGGTCGAGCCGGGCGATCGGATTTCCGTCCGCGCCTCGGATCTCGAGCGGAAGCGACTGCGCCGCGGCGTCCACGGCCGACTCATCGCCGAGCCGCAGCGTCACAAGGACCGACTCACCGGGCGTGACACGCGACGGCGTCACCGTAAGCGTGGCGCCTCCGCCATCCGCAGCGAGCGACTCGCGCGCGAGGAGGCGCACCAGCGGCACCCAGAATCGCTCGGGATAGCGTTCGCCCTGCCCGTAGCGCCAGCGCCAGATCTCGTCCGTGGCGACATAGACGATCTCGCCCGCGCCAAACCGCATGCGCAGCACTGCCGCGGACGGCTCTTCTCCGAGAGGATCGGCGCTCTCGGCCTGCGCGATGACCTCCGCAGTCGGCTTCACGCGGGCACGGGGCACAGACTGCACGAAGCGCAGCCTCGGCCACGAGAGCGCGCGGTCAAGAAGCGTGTCTGGCCAACCCGACGGGTTGTCCGCGAGTCGAAGCACGCCGAGTCGCTCGGCTGCGGCGGTCGGACGAATCGTGCTCGCGCCGACCCGAGGCTCAAGCGCGAGCGGCGGGCGGAACGGCAGCAGATCCGCGAGCGGCGTGCCTTCCCACGACGACGGCGTCGCTCTGTCGCCGCCGATCCACAGAAGCCCCGCGCCGCGCTCCGAGACCTCGCTGCGGATGATCGAGAGCTGTTCGGGCGAGAAGAACCCGCCCGGCACATCGCCGATCACGAACAGGTCGTAGCGCCCGAACTCCTCGGCGGTGCGCGGAAGCCGCGCGATCGGCATGTTGCCTTCCTGCGCGAAGTCGCGGTCGGCCGAGAGCAGCATGACCGAGCTCTCGATGTCCTGCTCGCGAATCAGGAGGTTCTTGAGATAGCGGTACTCCCAGCGCGACGAACCCTCGACATAGAGGACGCGGACCGGGCGATCGACGAGCTCCACTGCGACGGTTCGCGTGTTGTTCTCGCGCACGAGGTCGGGCCGCGCGGGCGCGATCTCGACGCGCATCGAGCGTCGGCCCGCGTCGGTCGCGGACATGTCGAGCATCACCACCGTCTCGCCAGCGGCCGCTGGCTCCACCTGTGCGCCGTCTCCCGAAGCCTCGTCGCGTCGGCCCGCGACGACCTCGTCCTCGACCGTCTCGACATCGAGCTCGGCGCCTGTCTCTGCATCGATGAGACGCACCGTCAGCGCGCCCTCGACGCCGCCGCGGTCGAGACGCACCTCGACGGGAACGCGATCGCGCACGAACGCGCGGCTCGGCGCGGCGACGGAGATGATCGCCGCATCCCCGACGCGAGCGCCCGACCCGAGGGGCACCGCAAACACGGGAATCGCGTCGCGCTCGAGCGTTCGGAAGGTCTCGGTCGACACGGGCGTCGCGGAGCGCCCGTCCGAAA
>JBIKTI010000184.1:0-5614 GCA_044348205.1 Phycisphaerales bacterium
CTACACCTTCTGGACGGTCGCGCTTCCGATACGACGCTTCCGCGTGCTCGACATGCAGGCGGTCAACCTGATGGCGTCGCTCTTCAACTATGCGCCCGTACGGCTTGGGCTCTTCCTGCGCTGCGCGTTCCACTGGCGCCGCGACGGAATGAGCGCTCCCGAACTTGGCGCCTGGATCGCGGGCGTCGCGGTCGTCACGCTCGGCACGCTCATGGCGGGGCTTGCGGCGGGGCTCGCGCAGATCGCGGCGGGGCGCGAGGTGCCGCTCCTCGACTGGCTCTGGCTCCTCGCCTTCGCAGGAACCATCGCGATCGGGTGCGCCACCACCGTGGCCATCGGGCGCGTTCCCCCGCTCGCGCGGTTCCTCAAGGGCGCGGAGCGGGCGCTCACAGACCCCCGCGCCCTCGGCGGCGGTGTCTTCTTCCGCTCGATCGATGTCGCCATGTGGTCGCTGCGCATGTGGGCCGCCGCGCAGATCGTCGGCGTCTCGCTCAATCCCGCACAGGCCGCGCTGCTTGCATCGGTCGCGATCCTCGGCGCTGGAAATCCGCTTGGACGGATCGGATGGCGCGAGGCCCTTGTGGCCCTGATCGCGCCGGCGGTGCTTTCGGGAAGCGGAAGTGCGGAGGACATCGAGGCGCTCACCGCGCAGCTCGCGCTCCTCGAGAGCGCAGGCGAGGCCGCCCTCACCATTCCGCTCGGCATCCTCGGAACGATCTGGTGCGCGCGTACCCTTCACCGCGGCGAGCGCGCGCCCCGCGGCGCGCTCGGCGGAAATGCGACATGAGCGAATCAACGCCAATCGCCCTCCCGATTCTCGTGCTGCCTGTGCGCGAGCAGCGCTACAGCTGCCACGGCTGCGGCAACTGCTGCCGCGACTTCACGGTGCAGCTGCGCCCGGCCGACATCGAGAAGCTGCGCGCGCAGGGCTGGGAGGAGACGCTCGGCGTGCCTGTCACGACCGAGTTCCGCGGCGTCACCTATCTCCGCCAACGCGACGACGGCGCGTGCGTCTTCCTGATGGACGACGGCCTCTGCCGCATCCACAAGGAGCACGGCTTCGCGGAGAAGCCGGTCGCATGCCAGCTGTTCCCGTTCGTCCTCGTGCCCAACGACCGCAGGACACACATCGGCATCAGCTTCGCCTGCCAGAGCGTGCGCGAGAACAGGGGCGCCGAACTGCGTAGCCACCTCGAGGAGGTGCATCGCATGAGCCAAGGCGTGCCCGAGACGCGCCTCGCGACTGCGCCGCCCGACCTCGCGGACGCGATGAGGGCAAAGGACAGCGAGGTCGACGCGCTCGCACAGCTTCTCGACCGCCATCTCGCGCGCGGCGACCTCACGATGCGCGACCGCTTCGACGGCCTCGCGTGGGTCGCGGCAAGCCTCGGCCGCGCGAAGCTCGCGGAAGTGCGCGCGAAGCGCTTCACGGAACTCGTGCAGGTTCTGGTCACAGCGCTTCCCGACGAGCTCGAGCATCTGCCGCTCGAAGGCGCCCTGCCCAAGCAGATGCGCCTCCTGCGCCAGGCTGTCTACGCGCGCCTCGAGGATGTGCAGGTCAACCAGGCGAAGGCAAGGGGGCGCCTGCGGACGGTGCTCGCGCAGCTCCTCGCGAGCCGTGCGTTCACGCGCGGCAAGGGCCGCGTGCCAGCGGTCGCACGCGGGCTCCTCGATGGCCTCGATTTCGCGGCGATCGACGGCGTCCCTGCGCTTTCCGAGAGCCCCGATCGCGATGCGATCGACCAGCTGCTCTCGCGCTACGCGCGCGCCACGATCCTCGGCGGCCGCGCGTGGGGCGCCGGCTACTACGGATGGACCGTGGTCCGTGGCCTGCAGGCGCTGGTCCTCAACATCGCATGCGTCGCCTGGCTCGCGCGCGCGCTCGCCGCCAAGCGCGGGCGCAAACACGCGACCCTCGACGATGTGCGCGACGCACTCGGCCGCATCGACCGGCATGCGGGACGCGCGCCATGGCTCGGCTCCGTCACGGAGCGCCTGCGGCTCGAGTACTTCCGCTTGGACGACGGCCTGCGCCGCATCATGCGCGAGAGCGTGTGAGTCACAAGCCCGACACCTTCGGCACGAGCGCGCGCAGCGCGTTGCCGCGGTGGCTGCGCGCGTTCTTCTCGTCGCTCGAGAGTTCGGCGCTCGTGCGGCCGTCGGGCAAGACGAGCAGCGGGTCGTAGCCGAAGCCGTTCGTGCCGCGCGGCGCGTGGCCGATCGCGCCATCGAAGGTGCCTCGCGATTCGGCGAGGATCGTTCCGTCGGGCCGCGCGATGCACAAGACGCACACGAATCGCGCTGTGCGCCGCGCGTCAACGACGCCTTCGAGCGCCTTCAGCAGCTTCGCGTTGTTCGCAGCGTCGCGCTCGGCGCGCGTCGCGCCGACCCCCGCGTAGTACGCGCTGTGGACGCCGGGCGCGCCGCCGAGCGCGTCGACCTCGAGCCCCGAATCGTCGGCAAGCACCGTGCGGCCGAGCGCCTTCGCGTAGGCCACCGCCTTGATGCGCGCGTTCGCCTCGAAGGTCGCGCCATCCTCGACGGGCTCGGGAATCCCGCCGTCGCCAAGCGGCAGACACTCGATTCCAAGTTGTCCGAGAACGGCGCCGATCTCCTCGACCTTGTGCGGATTCGATGTGGCGACGACGAGTGATTTCATGTGGATTCCCGCGAGAGCCTTGCCGTTTCGCTGAACCGTGTCAGCCTACAGGACGGAGGGCTCCTCGTTGAGAAGGACCGCTGTCGCCATTCTCGTGTTTTCGGCCGTCGCGACCACCGCGCAGGGCGAGCTCGTCTCGATCTCCGCCTCGCGCGATGCGACGCTCTACGAGTCGTTTGACGGTTCGCTTGCAAACGGCGCGGGCCAGTACCTCTTCGCGGGAAAGACCAACCAGAACCTCGCGCGCCGATCCGTCCTCTGGTTCGACATCGGTGCGTTCGTGCCGTCCGACGCGACCGTCACCGCAGTGCGGCTCATCCTGAATGTGTCGCAGGCGAACGGCGGCAACCGCACGATGACGCTGCACCGCGCGCTCACGGCTTGGACCACGGGTGCGAGCGACCCCGATGGCACCGAGGCGCCTGGCGCACCCACGCTTGCAGGCGACGCAACCTGGCTGCACGCGAGCGCGGACGGCCTTGGCGGCGGCGCCTTCTGGCAAAGCGCGGGCGGCGACTTCGCCGCCGCAAGCGCCTCGCTTCTCACGACGACGAGCGGTCTTCAGACCTGGACCTCGGCTGGCCTCGTCGCGGACGCGCAGTCATTCCTCGCGAATCCCTCGGCCAATCTCGGCTGGTTCATCCTCGGCGACGAATCGGCGACAGGAACCGCACGCCGCTTCGACAGCGCCGAAAGCGCCGCGTTCGGCGGCATCGTGCCGCGCCTCGAGATCGAGTTCACGCCGATCCCGACGCCAGCCGCAGGCGCCGTGCTCGCGCTCGCCGCGCTCGCGCGCACGCGCCGCCGCCGCTGAACCAAGCTCGCCGCGCGTCAGGTCTGCAGCACGCCCGTGCGGTAGACGCCGCTCTGCTGCGCAGGCGCCTGCGCCGCGACCGCGAGCGCAAGCTCGAGTTCCGCGCGCGTCTCCTTCGGATCGATGATGCGGTCCACCCAGCCGCGGCTCGCCGCGTAGCGGATGTCCTGCTGCTCGTTGTAGCTCGCGGTGATCGCGGCCAAGAGCTGCTTGCGCATCTCCTCGTCGATTCTTTCGCCCTTGCGCTCGCGCGCGGCGAGGTCGATCGAGAGCAGCGTGCTGGCAGCCTGCGCGGCGCCCATCACCGCGAAGCGCGCGCCTGGCCACGCAAGCGTCAGCAGCGGATCGAACGCGCGGCCGCACATCGCGTAGTTGCCCGCGCCGTAGCTACCGCCCACGACGAGCGAGATCTTCGGCACCACGCAGTTCGACATCGCGTTCACCATCTTCGCGCCCGAGCGGATGATGCCGCCCTGCTCGCTGTCGCGGCCGACCATGAATCCCGTCGTGTCTGTGACGAACAGGATCGGCAGGCCCTTCTGGTTGCAGTCCATGATGAAGCGCGCGCTCTTGTCGGCCGAGTCGTCGTAGATGACGGCCGGCATGTTGGTCGCGCTCGATGGCCCCGCCTTGCCGCCCGGCATCTTGCGCTGCGTCAGCTTCTTCTGGTTCGCGACGATGCCGCACGGGAAACCGCCGATGCGCGCGTAGCCGCAGACGAGCGAACGCCCGTATTCCGCGCGGTATTCGTCGAAGCTGTCGCGGTCGACGAAGCACGAGAGGAGCTCGACCATGTCGTACTGCGCGCCCGGCTCGCTCTTGAACACCTTCGTGATCTCATCCGCGCCACGCGCAGGCGCCACCGCCGCGAACGGCGCGCGCGCCTTCGCGGGCGCCGTGCGCACCGCGCTGAACACGCGCCGCAGCCGCTCGATGCACGCAGGGTCGTCCTTCTCGCGGAAGTCGATCGTGCCCGAGATCTGCGCGTGCATCTCTGCGCCGCCGAGCTCCTCGCTCGAGACTTCCTGCCCGATCGCTGCCTTCACGAGCGCGGGGCCCGCGAGATAGAGGCCGCTGCCTTCGGTCATCAAGAGCGTGTCGCAGAGAACAGGCAGATATCCGCCGCCCGCGACGCAATTGCCCATGATCGCCGCGATCTGCGGGATCCCCTGCGCGCTGATCACGGCGTTGTTGCGGAAGATGCGACCGAAGTCGTCTGTGTCGGGGAAGACATCCTCCTGGAGCGGCAGGAACACGCCCGCGCTGTCGACGAGATAGATCAGCGGCAGCCGCGCGCGCTCTGCGATTCCCTGCGCGCGGATGATCTTCTTGCAGGTCATCGGGAAGAACGCGCCCGCCTTCACGGTGGCGTCGTTCGCGATCACCATGCTGAGGCGCCCGTCGACTTCCGCGATCGTCGTCACGACGCCCGCTGCCGGCGCGCCGCCGTACTCCTTGTACATCCGCCACGCGCTGAAGAGCCCGCACTCCATGGAGCGCGTCCCCTTGTCGGCGAGGAGCGCAAGGCGCTCGCGCGCGGTGAGGCGGCCATTTCGGTGCTGGCGCTCGATGCCCGACGCGCCGCCGCCCTCCTCGATCTTCGCGGCTTCGGCGAGATACTCGGCGGTGGCGGTCTCGATCTGCGTCTTGATCGCGGTCATGAGTTCCTCGGGTCTCGCGGTCGGGGTGTGGAGCGCGGAGAATAGGTGATTCAGCGGCCCTGACCCGATGAAATGGCGTCCGAGAACCGCGTGCTGTCCGCGACGGCAGGAAAGCCCTTGCAGAGCGGGCGGGGCTTCCTGTATCCTCTTCCCTCTTCAACATTCGAAGGACTCAGGACGGCGGGAATGCCGTCGCGATAGCAGGAAACTCCATGAGCAACGCCACCGTCGAAGCCAGCCGCCACCACGCGAAGGACACGGGATCCACCGAAGTCCAGGTCGCTGCCATCACCGCTCGCATCAGCGAGCTGCAGGACCACTTCAAGGCCCACAAGAAGGACCACGCCTCGCGCCGCGGCCTTCTTCTCCTCGTCGGCAAGCGCAACAGCCTGCTGAAGTACCTCGCTTCGACCGACCGCGAGAGCTACCTCTCGCTCATCAAGCGCCTCGGCCTCCGCAAGTAACCGTTCGCGCGCCGCG
>JBIKTI010000185.1:0-5585 GCA_044348205.1 Phycisphaerales bacterium
CTCGGGAGATGCGCGAGGATCGCCTCGTCGACGCGCGTGTAGGTCCGCACGACGAGCGCCTCGACCTCGGGCGCGGCGTCGACGAAGCGCTCCTCGTGGATGCCGCATCGCAGCACCTCGAAGTGTCTGGCAAGCCAGTCGGCGGCCTCGTCTGCGAGATGCTCGGTGACCACCACGAGCGGGCGTCGCTGCGCGCGGTCGCGGGCAAGGCTGGAGAGGGGATTCGGGTCCATGAACGGGACGGACGGGCCGCACAGAGCGCGGAAATCGCGCGGTAGGGCACGATAGGCGTTCTTCGCGGACCGTGCCACGCCCGTACAACCCGCACAGCCCGACCGCGTGGAACAGTCCGAACGGTGGCGAGTAACTCTCTCGTCTCTCGCGGACCTCGGGCGGATCCTGCCCCGCGCCGTGCCGATGCGAGGAGGCACCCTCGGGTCCCTTCTGGGGAGTCCTGTTGCCCGAGGTTCTGCAGGGCCGTCGCGCGGGTGTCGCGGCGGTCGTGCCGAAGCGTGCAAGTCAGGCGCGGAGACGCGCCTCGGAGGCGACCGAGATGGACAAGGCATCGCTCATCGGAAGCATCATCGGGTTTCTCTGCTGCGCCATCGTCTGCGTGATGGCGTCTGGCGGCAACCTGATGATGTTCTATTCGCCGAAGGGCTTCATCATGGTGTTCGGCGGAACGATCTCCGTCATCTTCATGGCCATGCCCATGGAGAACATCAAGTCGATCCCTGGCTACTGCAAGCGCTTCATGTCGGAAGGCGGCCTCTCGCCGCTCGAGACCGTCAAGGTGATGAGCGCGCTCTCCGACAAGGCCCGCCGTGACGGCATCCTCTCCCTCGAGAGCGAGGTCGAGAAGATCAAGGATCCATTCCTCGCGAAGGGTCTCCGCATGGCGGTCGACGGCACAGACGAGGAGATCATCGAGACCACGCTTCGCCTCGAGGTGATGGCGATGCAGGAGCGCCACAAGAACGGCAAGAAGTTCTTCGACCTCGTCAAGCTCTACTCGCCGGGCTACGGTCTGGTCGCGACGCTGATCGGCCAGGTCGGCATGTTCGGCAACCTCGGTGGCGACATCGCCACGCTCGGCTCGATGCTGGCGATCGCCGTCGTCGCGACGATGTACGGCACCGTCCTCGCGAACGCTATCGCAGGCCCGATGGGCGACAAGCTCGCCACCCGCTCGGGCGAGGAGATCCTCTCGCGCGAGATGATGGTGCAGGGCATCCTCTCCATCCAGGCCGGCGACAACCCGCGCGCCACGCAGGAGAAGATGCTCGCCTTCATCCCGCAGGGCGTCCGCAGCAAGATGAACATCGCGGCCTGATCGAGGCGTCACGCGTCCGAACCGCCCAGCGGCAGGGAGTCCCAGCATGTCGGAGCACAAGGAAAAGGACGCCAAGGGGCAGGGCGGCGGCGATGCGCACGGCGGCGGCGACGCGCACGGCGGAAAGAAGAAGCACAAGAAGCACCACGGCGGCCACGGCGGCGGACACGAGGAGGGCCACGAGGGCGCGCCCGAGTGGCTCATCTCCTTCGCCGACATGGTGATGCTCATGATGGGCTTCTTCGTCATCATGTTCGCCATGAACCTGCAGCCGAAGGGCGGCAACGCAGGTGGCGGCGGCGAGGAGTCGGAAGGCGTCGCGGCGCAGCCCGACATGATCGACTTCGCGATCGCCGTGCGGAAGGCGTTCCACAACGAGGTCGACATGTCGTCCGACGACCCGCAGGACCAGCTGCTGATCCAGCGCATCCTCCAGTCGCAGCACGGCGGCGCGGGCGAGAGCAAGGACGAGGGCACGCGCGGCAAGGACCAGAATGTGCAAAGCGTCCGCCAGAGCGATCATTTCGGACGCGGCACCAGCGTGCTGTTCGCACCGCGCTCCGCAGCGATCACCGAGGCGGCGGGTCGCTCGCTCGCCGAGCTTGCGAAGCAGCTGCGCGGCCAGGCGACCGTGGTCGAGGTGCGCGGTCATGTCGGCGCGAGCGAGAACTACGGCGAACCAGCAGAGGCGATGACGCTCGCCGCCGACCGCGCGCTCGCCGCCGCGAACAGGCTTGCGGCAGGTGGCATCGACTGGTGGCGCATCCGCGTCGTCGCTGCGGGCAGCGGGGAGCGGGTCGAGCCCTTCCCTGAGGACGCCGCCGCCGACGCGAAGAACGCACGGGTCGAAGTTCGTGTTCTTGACGAAATCGCCGCGCCCCGCGAGCCAGGGAAGGTCGGCGAGAGTGACAATGCGCGCAAGCCCGGGATCCGCATCGACCTCGACGCACCCAAGGAAGGCAACGACGCAGGGGGTGCAGCAGCGCCCGCTGCGGCAGGGACGGGAGGCGCAACCGTGGGCTCCGCCTCGGGGTCGCGCGACGCGCCCGCGGGGGGCAGGACCCGCGCGCCCTGAGCGCTTTCGCCGTGAAAGCCGCGGTTCCTCGCGGATTTCGCGTTTGCAGGCTTGATCGGGGGCAGGGTGGAAGTAGGGTTGGCTCTCCGCGATCTCGGCGCCCGTCTGGCGCAGGACTCGCGGCGGGGGTGAAACGGGGGGATGAGGCGGAGAGACGCCGCGCGCCGCGCGGCTTCCCGTCGGTCCGTGTCTCGGTTTCATGAGTCAGGAGTCCACGCATGACGACAGCCAGCACGACCGCCATCGCCCGAGCAGAGCCGCGCCGAGACACCTGCTGCGTTCGGCCATTCGCCGCGCGTGGCCAAGGCATCGCCCTTGTGGCGTCCGTCGCGTTCCTCGCGCTTCCGCTCATTGCGCGCGCGGACACCTTCGCGGACATTCGCTACACCGATCTCGTCGCGCGCCTCGGCAACGATGTGCCCACGGGCCTCGGCATCAAGGTCGGGCAGGTCGAGGCGCCTGAGAACGCCCAGGGCGGATATGCGCCCGACTCCGCGAGCCCCGAGTTCGCGGGGGTCACCTTCTTCCTGATGTCGGGGACGGGCGCTCCCTCGAGTTGGCACGCGACCGAGGTCGGAAAGCCGCTCTTCGGCAACTCGCTCTCGATCACACCCGATGTCGACTCCGTCTACTGCTGGAATGTCAACAGCTGGGCGGGCCCGTCGTATCTGAATGTCAACGGCGTTGCGGCTCCAGCGACGCCGCCTGCGGGCGTGCGCGTCTTCAACCATTCGTGGATCGGCTCGTTCGGCTCCTCCGCCACCGACAACAACGCGCTGCGCAGGGTCGATTTCCTGATCAGCCGCGACAATGTGCTCTTCACGGTCGGGACAAACAACGGCGGTGGAAGCGCCGCGCAGCCGCTCGTCAGCTATGCGTTCAACGGAATCTCCGTCGGCCTTGCGAACGGCAACCACGCGAACGCGACGACCCCCGCGGGAATCGATGGCGCGGGTCGGCGCAAGCCGGACATCGTCGCGCCAGGGCAGTTCACCAGCTTCTCGACGCCGGTCGTCGGCGCGGCGGGCGCGCTCCTCTTCGACGCGGCGCAGACCGACCCGGCCACGGCTGGCAACCCGAACGCGAATCGCGCGCTCACAGTGAAGGCGATTCTCCTCGGCGGCACCACGCATCGCGCGGGCTGGTCGAACGGCGCGCCGACCTCTGGCGCTTCGCGCGGCATCACGGCGACGCCGCTCGACCCGCTCTACGGCGCCGACCTCCTCAACATCGACCGCGCGCACCTCATGCTCACCTCGGGCGAGTGGAACGGCACCTCGACGCCGCAGACGAGCGTGTTCGTCGACCACGCGGGCTGGGACTATGTGCCGTCGGTCGCGTCGGGCGCCAGCGTCTACTACTCCTTCAAGGTGCACGCAGCCGTACCCGAGGTGAGCGTCCTCGCGACCTGGCCGCGCCAGGTGGCGACGAACTTCTCCTCCTGGACGCTGCAGAACTTCGATCTGCGCCTGTGGAGGCTGCAGGGCGGCTCGCTCGTGTCGATCTCGGGCGCTGCGGGCGTCGGGGTGTTCGGTTCAGGCAATGTCGAGAGCGTAAGCGCCGTCGACAACGCGGAGCACCTCTACATCCGCGACCTCGCGGCGGGGGACTATGTCCTCGAGCTGAAGCGCCAGACGGGCACGCAGTCGGCGCAGCCCGTCGCGGTCGCGTGGTACATGCCGCCGACCTCGCCGAACGCAGACCTCGACGGCGACGGTGTGGTCGGGGCGACGGATCTCGCGATTCTGCTGACGCAGTGGGGCACCAGCGGCTCCGCGGATCTCAACGGCGACGGAACGGTGAGCGCTGCCGACATGGCCGAGCTCCTCGCCGCGTGGGGCTGATCCGCGCGCTTCAGGACGGACGGTCGCTGGTTCGGTAGCATCCGCGCCCAATGCGTCCGTCCGCACAGCGATTCTGGCTCGTCACCCTGCTCCTCGTGGTGGGTGTGCCGCTCCTCTATCCGATCTGGCTTGGCGTCGGCAGCGCGTTCGTGGGCGAGGACGGACAGCCGACCCTTGCCCATGTCGTGAACGCCTTCCACGACCCAGTGATGCGTGGAGGCCTCGCGAACGCCTTCCTGATCGCGTGCGGCACCACCACGATCGCCGTGCTCATCGCGCTGCCGCTTGCGATGCTGTCCGCGCGGACGACCTTCCGCGGCAAGTCGATCCTCGGCACGCTCGTCCTTGCGCCGCTCATCCTGCCGCCGTTCGTGGGCGCGATCGGCATGCGGCAGCTTCTCGGGCGCGAGGGCGCCGTGAACGCAGCGCTCCTCGACCTCGCCATCGTGGCGGAGCCGATCGACTTCCTCGGGAAGGGCGGCTTCCTGCTCGTGATCCTTCTGCAGGCGGTCGCGCTCTACCCGATCCTCTACCTGAACCTCGTGGCGGCGATCGCGAACCTCGACCCGTCGATGGAGGAGGCCGCGACGAACCTCGGCGCGGGCCGCATCAGGCGCTTCTTCCGCGTCACGCTGCCCCTGATCCGGCCTGGCCTCTTCGCGGGCGGCACGATCGTCTTCGTGTGGAGCTTCACGGAGCTCGGCACGCCGCTGATGCTCGAGTTCACCCGCACGACGCCTGTCCAGATCTTCAACGGGATCAAGGAGATGGAGGCGTCTCGCGCGCCGTATGTGCTGACCGCTGTGATGCTCGCGGCGACGATCCTCTCCTACGCGGTCGGGCGGCTCGTTCTCGGCGGCCGCGGGCACGCGATGCTCTCGAAGGCGAGCGCGGGCGCTGGCTACAGGCACCTCACGGGCCGAAAGGCCTTCCTCGCCGCGCTTCCCTTCGTGGCCGTCATCTCTATCGCCACGCTTCCGCACCTCGGCGTGATCGGCACCGCGATCTCCTCGAACGGACAGTGGTACGGAACGCTCCTGCCGACGAGCCTCACCTCGAGCCACTTCGGCGAGGCGCTCACGCACCCGCTCGCCGCGGGATCCGTGCGCAACTCGATCATGCTCGCGGGCGCGGCCACCGTCATCAATGTGGTGGTCGGACTTTTCGTGGCGCGCCTCCTCGTGCGCGGAACCGTCCGCGGCCGCGCGGTCCTCGACTCGCTCGTCATGCTTCCGCTCGCGGTGCCTGGCCTCGTCTTCGCGTTCGGCCTCGTGGCTGCGAGCCTGCGCTGGCCCTTCCACGGCACGCCGCCCGCATGGCTTGGCGAGGTCTT
>JBIKTI010000186.1:0-5577 GCA_044348205.1 Phycisphaerales bacterium
CGGGCTCTCGTCCTGGCTCGAGCTCTCTGCAGGGGAACGGAGTTCACGCATCCTCGAGCGCCAGGCCAAGTTCGACGCGCTGCTCGAGGAGGTGTACGCGCGCATCTCCGCGGCGGGCGGATTCGATCGCGTGGAGCTTGATCGGCGCCTTGACGACATCGTGGCGCGCGCCGCGCGCGAGGCCGCGTCGCGCAAGGAGGCGCTCCTCGAGCGCGAGATCAGGCTCTTCGGCGACGATGCCAGGCTCGATGAGATCGACCGCGAGCGCGTCGCAGCGCAGCGGGGTTCGCATGTGGTGCTTCCCGATGTCTCCGACGAGGTCGCGTTCGCGTTCCAGCGGATCGCCGAGGAGCTTCCCGGCACAGTGACCGTCGAGCCGTCGACGCGGCGTGTACGGCCATGGGAGCAGGTGGCCTTCGAACTCGATCGATCGCGCTTCCCCAGTCCGATTCGATCGGAGAAGCCGCTTGCGGTCGTGCTGAACGGCGTGGCGGACCACATCCTCGGATCGACGCGCACGCAGGTCTTCGCCGAGGATCTCGCGCGCCGACCGCTGTTCGACCCGGGCAGCGGATCGGTCGTCGATCTCGGCGGCTATCGCCCCGACAGGGACGCGATCGGCTCGAGCGGAATCGAGCGCGGGCACGAGGACGCGCTCCGCGGCGCACGCGGGCTCGTCGAGCGGAACCTCGAGCGCGCGACGGAGCGGCGCATCGACCCCGTCGCGGGCGAGGACATCGTGCTCACGCTCGACATCCGCCTGCAGTCCCGCATCCAGGCGCTCTTCGCCCCAGGCTCGCGCCTGGCGCGCATCGAGCGGTATCAGCTCGGCCTCGATGCGGAGGGCAACCCGCGCGACGGACCGCTCCCGCTCGGCTTCGAGCTCGTCGGAGCCGTCGTCGTCCTCGAGATCGCCACAGGCGAGATCCTCGCCGCAGTCAGTGCGCCCACGCTTGCAGAGGGCGCGCTCCTCAGCGGGCCGCGCCGCGCGCGAGAGACCCCGCAGGTCTTCAGGCCCTTCGACGCGGTCTATCTTCCGGGCTCGATCCTGAAGCCGATCCTCTTCTGCGCTGGAGTGGCCGAGGGCGTTGTGACGCCCGACTCGACCATCGAGTGCAAGGGACACTTCTTCCCCGACCGACCCGATGCTGTGCGCTGCTGGACCTACCGCGCCGCAGAGGGACGGCTTGTGACCCACGGCCCGCTTGCGGGTCGGGAGGCGATCGCTCGCAGCTGCAACATCTACTTCTACGAAGTCGCACGCCGCCTTGGGCCCGAGCGCGTCTCGGCGTGGCTCGGGCGCTTCGGCGTCGGGCAGCCGTTTGGCGTCGGGTATGCAGGCGAGGCTTCGACACAGGACGGAGGGACGCGTGTGCTCGGGGAGTCGGGCGGCATGCTCCCCGATCTCTCGCAGCTTGCGCGGCAGCGCGCAGAGGGCGACCGCGTGTCGGAGCTTCTGCTCGGCATCGGCCAAGGGCCGATCGCGTGGACTCCGCTGCACGCAGCGCAGGCGTTTGCCACGATCGCGCGCGGCGGTGTGGCGATCCCGCCCACCATCGTTCGCGGCTGGCGCGCAGACGAGCGGCCGCGCGACCTTGCGCTGCCGCCCGCAGCCGTCGCAGAGGCGCTTCGTGGCCTGCGCGACTCTGCCAACGCGACATACGGAACGGGTCACCACATCACGCTCGAAGGAGGCGTGCGCGAGAACCTGTTCGAGTTCGAGGCCGTCGATGTCTGGGGCAAGACGGGAACCGCAACGGTTCCGCCCTTTAGGCTCGACGGTGATGGCGACGGCGTGGCCGAGACGCGGGTGAAGACCGACCATGCGTGGTTCGTCGGGCTCGTCGCGCCGCGTGGCGAGGCGCCCACGCACGCGATCGCCGTGCTCCTCGAGCATGGCGGATCGGGCGGCAAGGTCGCGGGGCCCATGGCCGCAGCCGCGATGCGCGCCGTCGCAGCAGAGGGGTACCTCGGCGAGCGGGCGAGAAGGGAAGACGGCGGAGTCCCCGAGGAGCGCGCCTCGCGATGAGCCGTTCCTCGTTCACGGCCGCTGAACTCTACGCGGGCACGAGCGCGCCTGCGCGCGCGCGCCTCCGCGTCGCGACGCCCGCGTGGTTCGCTGTCGCGGCAGCGCTCTATCTCTCGATCCTCGGCATCGTCTCGATCGGAACCACGGAGCCCGCGCTTGCGACCCGCCAGGCGATCTTCCTCGCTGTCGGGATCGCCGCAGCTGCGCTCGCGACCGTCGTTCCTCCGCAGGGGCTGCGCGCGGCCAGCTGGTTCCTGCTCGCGTTGTCGCTCGCGCTCCTCGTCTTCGTGCTCCTTCCCTTCGTCCCGAAGTCGATCGTGACGCCGCGCAACGGTGCGCGGGCATGGATCAACCTTGGAGTCGTCGACTTCCAACCCTCGGAACTCGCGAAGATCGCCTACATCCTCTGCCTCGCGCAGTGGCTGTCGCTGCGGGGAAGCCCGCGCACGCTGCGGAGCCTCCTCGTTCCCGTCCTCCTCCTCCTCGTCCCCGTCGGGCTCATCTTCCTCGAGCCAGATCTTGGATCCGCGCTTCTCTTCTTCCCGACGCTCGTCGCGATCCTTGTCGCCGCAGGGGCGCGTTGGCGCCACATCCTGGTGTCGGCCGCAGTCGCTGCGTCCGCCGTGCCGATCGCCTACGCGTATGGCCTCCAGCCGTACCAGCGTGCGCGCATCGACGCGATCGTGGCGCAGGTCAAGGGCGACACGCGCTTCGAGCGCGACATCGGTCTCCAGGGCTGGCGCGCCATGCGGCTCACGGGCGCTGGCGGCGTCACGGGGAACGGCGAGGACCACGCCCGCGCGCTTGTCGTCTTCAACGCGCTTCCCGAGGAGCACAACGACATGATCTTCGCGGTCGTGGGCTGCCGCTTCGGGATGCTCGGCGGTCTCTCCGTGCTCGCCGCATCGACCCTGTACCTGATTGCCGCGCTTCTAGTCGCCATGCAGCGGCGCGACGGTTTCTCCAAGCTCGTCGCTGTCGGAATCGGAGCGCTTCTCTTCTCCCAGATGGCTGTGAATGTCGGGATGACGATCGGACTCCTTCCGATCACTGGGGTGACACTGCCGTTCGTGAGCTATGGCGGAAGCAGCCTCACGGCCTCGTGGGCGCTCACGGGGATCCTCCTTGCCATCGGGCTTCGTCCACCGCTCAGCGGAGACAAGAACCCGTTCGAGAGCAGGGACTCCTTCGAAGGCAAGAGCCCGTTCGACGACAAGAGAGCATTCGAGTAGAAGAGTCCCTGCATGGCCAAGAGACCAAACAAGTCTGACGAAGAACAGGTCCCATCGAGGCAGAGCGCCCTGGAGCACGCCCGCGAGGCGGAGCTGGCTGAGTGGCTGCGCTTCGAGCCTGAACCCGAGCCGATCAAGCCCGATGAAGCCGCCCTCGCCATGCTCGGGAGGCTGCACATCGAGCTGAGCGATTCGGAGACAGAACGCCTGAGCCGCTATCTCGGGATGCTGTTTGCTGCGAACGAGCGCTTCAACCTCACCCGCATCGACCGCGAGAGCGCATGGGCGCGGCATGTGGTCGACGCGCTCACGCTCCTCGCGCCGATCGAGGGCCTCGAGGGCGTCGCCACGGGGATCGATGTCGGTTCCGGCGGCGGCGTGCCGGGAATCCCCCTCGCGATCACGCGTCCCGACATCGCGTGGACGCTCCTTGAGACGACTGGAAAGAAGGCGCGGTTCCTCGAGGCGGTCAGCCAGAGGCTAGGGCTTGCCAATGTCGCCGTTGTGCAGGCGCGTGCGGAGACTGCGGCCCGCGGACCGCTGCGGGAGGCCTTCGATGTCGCGACCTCGCGTGCGGTGGGGCCGCTCGGCGGGCTTGCCACGATCTCCGTCCCGTTTCTCCGGATCGGAGGCGTGATGCTCGCGATCAAGGGCGCGCGCGCCGCGGAGGAACTCGCCGAGGCCAAGCAGCGCCTCTACGAGCTGCACGCGGCTGCGGTGGGGGAGATCCGCACGGAGACGAACACGATCCTCGCCATCGAGAAGCAGCGGAAGACCCCCGCGAAGTTCCCGTGAGCGCGCCGTGGGGCCGGGTCACTCCCAGAGTGCAAGCAGGATCTTGAGGTCGCCCGCACCGACGACGCCGTCGCGGTCGGTGTCGGAGAAGGGGGCTCCTCAGCTGCGCCACGGGCGAATCGGAAATGACGCATGCCACGATGTAGAGTCGAGGTTGGGAAGGGGATAACCGTCCATGTCCGCGCAGGCGATCGCGGATGCCTGCGGAAGCGCAGCGATCCCCGAAGTCGCGGAGCGGTTCTCGAAGTGCCCCGTGCCGAGGTTGCGGTAGACGCCGACCTGTCCGTTCAGCCGGCCGACCGCGATGATGTCGTCGGAGCCGTCGCCATCAAGATCCGCGGCCGCGACCCCGAACCCGTACACGCCGTTCGACTGCGGGATGGCCTGGACTGGGTACTGCACGCCGCGCGCGAGCGCCTGATCGGCGAAGGACGGGGGCGCCTGACCGAACGCACACCCAATCGACGCAGTCGTCGGGGAGAGCAGCGCGACCAGGAGAGAGAGCTCGAGCAGAGGACCCCGCCACCCGCAGGATCTTGGACTTGCGGTCTCGGAAGGCATGCCCGAGCCTACCCCAGAGCAGCCGAAACGCCATTCCAATCGCCCACGGATTGAGCCGCTCTCGAGAAACTCATCGGAGGTGACTGCTTTGGGCGCTGCGATGTCCTCTGGGATCCGCGTGACCTCAGGATCCCCGAAGAGCGTGCGCGAGCGCGTCCACAGACGCCACGCGTTGCTGGACATAGGTGCCGCCCCGAAGCCCGAACTGGGCAGGAAGGTCCGTGAGCAGCAAGGCCGAGCCACCCGCACGCTCAATCAGGCTGCATGCGGTCCGCGTGCCTTGTGCGCCATGGAGAGGCTCTGGCAGTGCCTCAGGAAGTCGCTCGGAAAGTCCGACGACGCTTCCGGCCGTCACGCAATCTTCAAGCAGAAGATCGACCTCGAGGCCGCCCTCGGCACGGCTCAGGCGGTGTGAGACGCGTCGCGCCGTGCACGCCCAGTCGCCATCCGTCGGGCCTCGATGATCACGGCGCAGTTCGATGGCGGCAACGATCTCCTCGGCTGTCTCCGACCTGCCCTCGATCGGAATGGACAGGGTGAGCGTGAGCAGACCCCGGCGACCAACACGCCACGCAGCGACCTCAAGGCAGACACGGGCGGGTGCTGCGACAAGCGCAGCCTTGCCGCCACCGCCGTTGGCAGAGGAGCGTCTTGCTGCAATCCGAGATGCGGACCTTCCTGCGATACGGCTCACTTTCCACCTCCCAGCACGCGCGATAGAAGGCGCGTGGCGCGCTCGATGCCCTTCCCTGACTTCGAGATCGTGTTCGCGAGACCGTCGAAGAACACGCAGAGCTCAAGCAGTTCATCGATCCTTCGATCATGCGCCCTCTCGCGCTCCGTTCGCCGCCCGCCGCGCCCCACGACGCGGCAGCCTCCGAGCTCCTCGACGAGTGGGTCGAACTCGCGCCGCTTTCGCGCGCGGAGAATCGTGTAGAAGAGCTTCCAGACATCCTGCTC
>JBIKTI010000187.1:0-5565 GCA_044348205.1 Phycisphaerales bacterium
GTGGGACGACGAGCTCTGCACGCTCTTCCGCGTGCCGCGCGCGCTCCTTCCCGAGATCCGCGATTCGGCGGGCAGCTTCGGCGTGTCCGACGCGGTGCACCTGGGCGCCGGGATCCCCGTCACAGGCATCGCGGGCGACCAGCAGGCCGCGCTCTTCGGACAGTCGTGCTTCGCGCCTGGCGAAGCGAAGTGCACCTTCGGCACGGGCTGCTTCTTGCTCGCGAACGCGGGAAGCGCGCCGCCGCCCGCGCCCGCGGGCCTTCTCACGACGGTCGCGTGGCGAGTCGCGGGCGCCACCACCTACGCGCTCGAGGGGTCTGTCTTCGTCGGCGGGAGCGCCGTCCAGTGGCTGCGCGACGGGCTTGGCTTCTTCAGGAAGTCGCCCGAGGTGAACGCGCTCGCGGGAAGCGTGCCCGACTCTGGCGGAGTCGTGGTCGTGCCCGCCTTCGCGGGGCTCGGCGCGCCGTGGTGGGATGCAGAGGCGCGGGGCGCCGTGCTCGGCCTGACGCGCGGGTCGACCAAGGCGCACATCTCTCGCGCGACGCTCGAGGGCGTCGCGCACCAGGTCGCGGACCTCGTCGAGTCGATGGAGTCGGGAGGCGTCGCGATCGGTTCGCTGCGCGTCGACGGGGGCGCCGCGGCAAGCGATCTCCTCATGCAGGTCACGGCGGACTTCCTCGGGAAGGTCGTCGAGCGCCCGCGCATCCTCGAGACGACAGCGCTCGGGGCCGCGCGCCTGGCGCTCGCGGGGATCTCGTCGGGGTCCGAGCGGCTTGCGCTCAAGCACACGGCGGGGGAGGTCGATCAGACCTTCACGCCGACGATGGCGGGGGACGCACGCGTCCTCGCGCGCGCCCGCTGGCGCCGCGCAGTCGATACGGTACGCGCGTTCGGAAATCCCTCCGACTGAAGCCATGAAGCGACCATTTGAACGACCCGCGCAGCTTGCCTCGCTCGAGAGCCTCGAGTTCGATGTCCTCGTCGTCGGTGGAGGCGCCACGGGCCTCGGCGCGGCGGTCGACGCCGCGAGCCGCGGATACCGCACGGCGCTCGTCGAGGCGCACGACTTCGCGAAGGGGACGAGCTCGCGCAGCACGAAGCTCGTCCATGGCGGCGTGCGCTACCTCGCCGAGTGGCAGTTTGCGCTCGTCTCCGAAGCGCTCGAGGAGCGCGCGATCCTCTCGCGGAACGCGCCGCACCTCGTGCATGACCTCGCGTTCGTGGTGCCGCGCTACCACTGGTGGGAGGGGCCGTTCTATGGAATGGGCCTCAAGCTCTACGACGCGCTCGCGGGAACGCGCAGCGTCGGCCGAAGCCGGTCGCTTTCGCGCGAGGAGACGCTCGCCGCGATTCCGAATGTGAAGGCCGACGGGCTCCTGGGCGGAATCGAGTATCACGACGCGCAGTTCGACGACGCGCGCATGGCGATCTCGCTCGCGCGCACCGCAGCGGCCCATGGAGCGAGCATCTCGAACCGCGTGCGCTGCGTCGGCCTCGTCAAGGAAGGCGGGCAGGTGATCGGCGCCGAGCTCCGCGACGAGGAGCGCGGCCGCGTCTTCAGGACGCGCGCATCGGTCGTCATCAATGCGACGGGCGTGTTCGCCGACGAACTCCGCCGCGTCGACGACCCGCGCTGCGCCGCGGGCATCCGCGCCTCGCGCGGCGTGCACATCGTGCTCCCGCGCGAGTTCCTCCCGTCGGACCACGCGATCATGGTCCCGCACACGGACGACGGGCGCGTCCTCTTCGTGATTCCGTGGCACGGGCGCACGCTCGTCGGGACGACCGACACGGAGGTGGCGCGCGCCGACATCGAGCCTCGGGCAAGCGACGAGGACATCGGCTTCATCCTCCGCAACGCGGCGCGCTACCTCGCGCGCGAGCCGAAGCGCGAGGACATCCTGAGCGTGTTCGCGGGGCTTCGTCCGCTTGCGCGGCCGGCCGACGAGGTCGGGCGCGAGGCGGAATCGAAGAAGGTCTCGCGCGAACATGCGATCGAGGTCGCCCCGAGCGGGCTCGTCACGATCACGGGCGGCAAGTGGACCACCTATCGCCGCATGGCCGCCCAAGTGGTCGATGTCGCGATGGAGACGGTCGGACTCGAGCCGCGCCAGTGCATCACCGAGGACCTGCCGATCTTCGGCTTCAGCGCGGGCATTGCCAGCGATGCGGGACTCGCCGATGCGCGCCGTCACTACGGAAGCGAGCGCGTGCAGCTCGAGATGATCGAGCGCGCAGACCGCTTCCACGCTGCTCCGATGCACGGGGATCTTCCGCTGACGCCCTCGGAGGTGATCCACGCGGCCCGTCACGAGATGGCACGGAGCGTGGAGGATGTCCTGTCGCGCCGCACGCGCTCCCTCATCCTCGACGCCCGCGCAGCGATCGAGGTCGCGCCCGAGACCGCCCGCCTCATGGCGCGCGAACTCGGCTGGAGCAACCAAGAGGCGGAGCGGAGCGTGGCGGAGTTCGTGGAGATCGCCGGCGGCTATGTCCCCGCGTGAGCCGCCCGCGCTACCCTCGGGACATGCCTGACACGACCAAGCCGCGTCGATCCTGCATCGCGGGCCTCGCGCTCTCCCCGATCCTCCTGCTCGGCGCGGGGCAGACGGCGACCGCGCCCGCATCGCCCGCATCGCCGCCCGCCGCCACGCAGCGCGCGCCCGCGGCGGAACCGACGCCGTGGCCCGTCGTGCTCGGGCAGCGCACGGCGTCGCTCGAGCGCTCGATCCCGATCGTCGACCAGGTCGTGCTCGTTCCCGATGGGCGGACCTATCTCGACGAGATCGCGAAGTGGGGTCCCGACGGTCGCTGGCCCGTCCTCATCGAGGACGACCTCCACGCCCCGCGTTTCGTGAGGGCGTTCGAGCCCGCACGGGTGATCCGCCGCGCGTCTGTCGGCGCCATGCCAGAGGCGCGCGCCGACCGCGAGAAGCTGATCGCATCGAGCGCAGCGGCCGCGATCGCGCCAGGCGCCGTCGACATCATCGCCGCCGCCACCGCGCGCGGCATCGCGCCGTCGATGGTCGTGCTCGCGCGCGCGGACGACTCCGCGTGGCCAGCAGCAGCCGCGATCGCAGCGGGACGCTACGCGCCGATCCACTTCGTCGAAGGATCGTTCGGCGCGCCCAACGACACGCTTGACGCGAAGACCGTCGCAGCGCTCAGGCTCGAGGTCGAGCGCGCAGCGGAGCGCACGGGCCTCGCCTGGAAGGGCCTCGGCGACGCGATCGATGCGTTCGTCCTCTGCCACGACTTCGGCTGGAAGTGCGTGCCGGACCTTCCGGCGCAGCTCAGGATCGAGATCCCGAGCGGGCCGTTCCCGACGGGTCCTGGGCAGCCGATCTCGACGCTCGACTATCTCGGCCGCCATGAGGATGGCGTCTGGTGGTCGATCGGCTCGGGCGTCTTCGGAAGCGAGGCGCGCGCGGCGTATGTGGCGATGAGCGCGCTCTTCGCGCCGCGGCGCAGCGTGTGGCTCACGAACGCCTACGAGGCGGGCCCTGGCTGGATCGCCTACGACGCGCCGCCCGCGCAGCGCGCCTTCGAGAAGCAGGGCTTCCGCAGCCAGTCGTGGACGCGCGAGCAGAACTCGCTCGACGGCTGGCGCCGCATCCTGATGGGCGGCTTCGACTGCGACGCGCTCGTCGCGAACTCGCACGGCGTGGCCACGCAGTTCGGTCTCCACGGCGGAGGAACCGCGCGCGTCGACGATGTGCCGATCTTCGACCGTCCCGCGGTCGTCCACTTCCTCCACTCGTTCTCGCTGCAGTCGCCCGCGGATCCGCAGACGATCGGCGGCCGCTTCCTCGCGAACGGCGCCTACGCCTACCACGGCTCCGTCTACGAGCCGCTGCTGCAGGCGTTCGTGACGCCTGAGATGCTCGCCGAGCGCGCTGGGTTCCTCGTTCCGTTCGCGGTGGCGGCGCGCGTCTACGAAGGCGGCTTCGCGCGGCCGTGGCGCACCGCGAGCTTCGGCGATCCGCTGACGCTTCTCGCGACGCCCGAGCGGATCGGCCTTCAGCGCGTGGCGCCACCCACGGATGGAGTGGCGACGGTGCGCGACGAGGCGGTCGCCGCGCTGAAGCGGTTCCGCGACGAGCGCGACGACGCAGCGATCGTGCCGGCGGTCCGTGCGCTCGCGCTCGTCGGCGACGACGCGCGGACGCTGCAGGCGTGGGCGCTGGCGAAGGATCTCGCGGTGGCGGGCGAGGCCGCGCCGCACGCCCTCGGCGCGATCTTCCGCGCGCGCGATCTCGAGGCGTTCACCGCGGCCTACGCGGCGGGCGGCGCGAAGGCTCCTGCGGCCCGCGACATGCTCTGGCATCTCGCGCAGCCGAGGTTGGCGTCGCTCTCCGACGCCCGGCTCGCGTCGATTCTCGCCGCACACCCGCGCGGGCCCGACCAGAGCGTCGACCTCGAGGCGATCCGCGCGGCCGCCGTGCGCCTGATGGGGCGCGAGGCGTGGAGCAGCGCTGTGTCGGAAGTCGCGCGCGAGGCTGCGAGCGACTCGGTCCGTGCGCGCATCATGTCGCTGCGATGAGCGGAGTCACGGCGCAGACGGAGCAGGCTGCGACGCGCGTCGCGAGGGCTTGAGCCCCGCGCGCGCCCGCTCGAAGGTCGCCTTGGGCTCTGGCTCGCAGTCGTCGGCGACAGGCGTCTTCCTGGCCGACGCGAGCGCGTCCTTCAGGTCCGCTGCGATCGCGGACGCGAGCCCAGCGAGCCCGAGGGGCGCGGGGTGAAGCTGGTCGCGCTGGAGAAGCGGCGTCTCCGCAGTGGCCTCGAGGCGCACGCCGCGGATCTCGAGAGCGCGTTCCTCCATGAGCTGGCGCTGCATCGACGCGAGCGGCACCACCACGATGTTCGCGCGCGCGGCGGCCCACTCGTTGAAGCGGGCGTTGGCCTTTCGAAGCGTCTCCTTCGCGGGCATCTGCGCAGGCGACAGCATGCGGCCGACCGCAGGCGACATGTCGGGAATGTCGCCGACGAGGACGGGCACCTCGAACTTCTCGAGTTCCTTGAGCCCGAGCTCGAGCTTGGCGAGGCGCTGCGATTCGTCGGTGACCGCGCCGCCTTCAGGCGCATCGTCGCCGTAGCAGTACCAGAAGAGGAAATCGAGCGCGAGCACGCAGTCGGGCTTGAACTCCGCGGCGCGCTTCGCGGCTGCCGCGCCGTTCTTGATCGGCGCGAGGAAGAAGAACCCGCTCGCGAGGTCGCTTGTGACGAGCTCGAGCTCGGGGCAAGCGAGGCGGATCATGTCGGCGAGACGGAAGCCGAGCGCATACTCGCCGTCCTCGCGCGTCTCGCGGAGCACGCAGCCGAACCCCGCGGATGCGCTCGCTCCGATGACGGCGACGCGATGGGCCTTCGCGGGTGTTGCGGGCGCCGCTGGAGCGGGAGATGCGGGCGCGGGCGCGGGCGCGACCTGCGCCATCGAGGGAGCCGCGATGATGAGCGCGAGGGCAAGCGTGCGAAGTGCGTGGCGCATGGCGCGATGGTAGCCGTCGCCTCCGACGATCGCGATTCACGCATCGGAGGCCGTCTCCAGGAGTGCCCGCAGACGAA
>JBIKTI010000188.1:0-5535 GCA_044348205.1 Phycisphaerales bacterium
GCGCCTGAGATCCTGACGATGCTTCACCCTTCGCCAGCGAGCCCCGCCGCAAATCGAGGCTGGGACGCAGAGGCGCGGAAGGTGCTCCTGCGCGTGCGGAAGGCGGACTGAGGCGGACCACGACGCCACCCGGCTCCGCGCACGGAGCCATCCTCCCGCCACCAGCGCCATTTTCGCCAAAGCGAGCCGCCGCAGCGGCAAGCGCTCCGATCACGCAAGCCGCCGCAGCGGCGAGCGCTCAAACCTCTCGAGCGCTCAAGCAACGGACAGGGGGAGATTCGAACTCCCGATACGGCGTAAGCCGTATACAGCATTTCCAATGCTGCTCCTTCAACCGCTCGGACACCTGTCCAACAGGGGTGCGAAGTGTAGCGTGAACGCACCGTGCAGGGCATGGCGCAGGAGTTGCCGAGCGTCCGCGCGGAGGCGGTATCGGACATCATGGGACTTGAACCGACGCGATCACGCGCCGCAGATGCGGATTCTGGGATTCACGCGCCTGTTCGGCTCGTAGAGAAGGCGCGACCATTCGGTTCGCCGCATGGCCGAGTTCTCGGAAATCGCGTGCAAGCCCGCCGCAACGACTCGTGCGATCGATTCGCAGGGGTCGCTTCCGCGAGCCGCAACACTCGGGGGCCTCGGGCGTTCGCTCGGGACTGGCTCGTGGCCGGTGCCGAGCGGTCGTTCCCGCGGCTCCCGACTCGTGACAGGCGGTTGAGTCTCGATGAGTCGCCTGCGTTCACTGACGATCTTCCTCCTCGGCCTGAACGGCGCGATGCTCGCCGTGGCGGGTTCGGGAGCGGTGTATTTCGCGACGACCTCGCCGATCGCATTTCAGAAACTGATGTCGCTCACCACCGAGCCGCCCCTCGAACCCGACTGGTCGCGGGCGGGGTATCCCGTTGACATCGCGGGCCTCATCGGCGCCATTCCCTACTCCGGCAGCACGGGCATCTCCGCGGTGCTTCCGAGCGAGATGTACGCGCGGACCATCCTCGATGGCGACGGCAACTGCGCGAACAAGTCGCGCGGGCTCGCCTACTACCTCGAGCAGCGCGGCCTTCCGTTCGAGCGCGTCGAGCTGCTGAAGCCGGATGGTTTCCTCCATGGGCAGGGGCATGTCCTTGTCCGCGCGGTCGTCATGCACGAGGGCGAGCCGCGTATCGCGCTCATCGACATGCTCGAGGGCGGCCTGCCCGTTTGCGCGGGTAGGACCATCGACATACCCGACCTCACGGCCTCGGATCCGTTCACCATCGAGATCCTGCCGCTGAACTGGCGGATGGACCGATACAGCGAGTACTACGGCGGCTTCCTCGACGATGTGGTCGTCGCGCGGGTCTCGGATGACGAGATCGTCAGCTTCTTCCGCTTCCTCGAGGGCGCCTATGTCCCGCTCGGGCTCGACCGCTTCGAGCGCGTCGTCTTCAATGCGCTGGCGATCGTGCAAGGCAAGTTCCCGCCGCTTCATGTCTCGCAGGCGGACTACGACAGGCTGATCGAGGGACACCGCGGGAAGCTTGCGCTCGCGCAGGCGATGGTCGAGGCGACGCGCCTCCTCTTCTGGAGCCTTCCGACGGCGGCTGTGTGGATCGGCGCGCGCTGGATCTCGAAGCGGCTGATGGGGCCGGGGAATCGCGAGGCGCCAACGCCTGTCCGGGCGTGATCTCGGGTTCGACGCGATGTTCCGCTATCGTGACCCGCGGGAGTTCTCGCCATGACGACCGCAGCCTTGATCCTGATCGCCGCCCTTGGGTCCGTGGAGCCGCCGAGCACCGCGCGGGCGGCGTCCGCCGTGCTGCCCGATTCCGCGCGGCTGGCCGCCTTCCACGAGCTGCTCGCGCGCGAGCCGCATGTGGCGGGAACCGATGGCGACGCGCGCGCGATCGAGCGTCTGCGTGCGGCCTTCGCTGAGATGGGCGAGGGCGTGAAGGGCTGGTCGGTCGAGGTCGAGGAGTTCTTCCCTCTGCTCGCGCACCCCGTGCGCGCGAGCCTCGAGGTGGTCGAGTCCGCGGAGACGGGCGGCGACGGCGCTGCGCCGCGCGTTCTCTCGCTTCCGCTGCGGGAGCCGCCGATCGCGAGCGACCCGGACACTGCGCATCCTGCGCTCGACATCGCGTGGAACGCGTGGAGCGGCTCGGGCACCGTCGAGGCGGGCGTCGTCTATGTCCACTTCGGCCGACGCGAGGACTTCGAGCGCCTCGCCGCGCTCGGCATCGACCCGCGCGGCAAGATCGCGCTCGCCCGCTACGGCGGTAACTTCCGCGGCTACAAGGCGAAGTTCGCGGAGGCCGCGGGCTGCGTCGGGCTCGTGATGTTCACCGATCCCGCCGACTCGGGCAGCGTGCGTGGCCGCGTGTGGCCCGAGGGCGGCTGGGCGAACGATGCGTATGTCCAGCGTGGCTCCGTGCTCGTGCAGCCCGCCGTCGGCGACCCGACGACGCCGGGCCGTACCTCGACGCGCGACGCGGAGCGCGTGCCGACCGAGTCGCTCTCCCTTCCGACGATCCCGGTGCAGCCGATAGGCGCAGGCGCCGCGCGCGAGATCCTCTCGCGCATGAAGGGCGTCCGCGCGCCCGACGAATGGCAGGGTGGCCTCGGCGGCGCGTATTCGCTCGAGGATGCGGGGCTTCGGCTCAGGCTCTCGGTCGAACAGACGCGCGAGGTGCGCCGCACTGCGAATGTGTTCGCGCGCCTCGAAGGCGCCGCGGTTCCCGAGGAGATCGTGATCGTCGGCTCGCACCACGACGCGTGGTCGATGGGCGCCGCCGATCCGCTCGCGGGCACCATCTGCATGCTCGAGTGCGCGCGCAACTTCGCGGCGCTTGCACGCGCGGGCTCGCGGCCCGACCGCACGCTCGTGTTCGCGGCATGGGGCGCTGAGGAGTACGGGATCTTCGGCTCGACCGAGTTCGTCGAGAAGGATGCGGAGCGGCTCGCGGAGCGCGCGGTCGCCTACATCAACCTCGACATGTCGGCCATGGGCCTGAAGCCAGGCGGCGCCGTGAGTCCGACGCTCCGTCCAAGCGTCGAGCGCGCGCTCGCGGCCGCGCCAGGGCCTGCGGCGTGGACGGCGCGCACGCCCGCGGACGGTGACGCTGCGCTCGACGCGTGGCCCAAGGCCGCGGACGGGCGGCCGCAGTTCGGCAACCTCGGCGGCGGCAGCGACCATGTGGCCTTCTGGTGCCACGCGGGCATTCCCTCGATCGCGCTCTCGGCAGGCGGAAGCGAGGGCGTGAGCTACCACTCCAACTACGACACGCTCGCTTGGTATCGCGCGACCGTCGGCGCCGACTACGCGTCGGCGCAGCTCGTCACGGGCATGGCGAACGCGATCGTCGCGGAGATCGCCGACTCGGGTTCGGCGCACATCTCGCCTGTCGCGCTGATCGACGATGGCCTCGCCCACGCCGCCGAACTGCGGAAGCTCGCGCGCGAACGCGGCCTCGGCGAGACGGGCGAGCTCGCGGACACGCTGATCGACACCATGGAGTGGACCTTCCGCCGCATGCGTATCTTCGCGGTGCGCGCGGAGAAGCGCATCGCCGAGTCGCCGCGCGCAAGCGACGCGGCCGACCTCTGGTCGCTCCGCCGCATCTGGCTGTCGGAGTCTGGGCTTGTCGGACGGCCGTGGTACCGCAACCTGATCGCAGCGCCCGACAGGGACGCCGGCTACGCCACATCGTCGTGGCCGCTCCTCCGCGAGGCGATCCTCGACGCGAAGCCAGACGACCCCGCGTCGCGCGAGGCGATCCTCATCGCGGCCGACGCGTACCTCGAGGCGCAGTCGGCTACCTACGGCCTGATCGCGCGCCTGATCGACGACGAGCGCTGAGCGGGCGCGTGGCAGCGGCGATGGTCGTGCGGCCGCACAACGGCGGGCCTGCCCTCCGAGTCGAGGTGCGTTTACTTCTCGGACTCGACACGGGAGGCTTGCTCCATTGGCCGCGATGCGAGTGGCGGCGGGGCGGCCGATTGCGCGATTTCGCGCCTCTTCACCACGGACCCGCAGCGATCGGGCCGTATTCTCCGAACACTCGCCCGCGCCTCGAGCCCGTTTTGGACCTCGAGGTGGCAGAGCGCTGTGTCCAAGTCAAGCCGAGAGACCGTCCCCGAGAACCGTGATCCCATGAAGACGACGATCCTGACGAAGCTGGCCGCCCTGGCCGTCGCCGCCTCCCCCATCCTCGCGTCGGCGACCGCCGAGGCGCAGATCGTGAACATCCGCACCGATCGCATTGTGGGCAGCCTGGCGCGGCCCGTCTATGTGACGCAGGCTCCCGGCGACGACACCCGCCTTTACATCGTGCTGAAGGCGGGCACCATCCGCATCTTCGACCTCACCACGAACACCCTGCTCGCGACGCCGTTCGTGACGGTGCCCGTGACGGGCGGAACCTCGACGAGCGACGAGCGCGGTCTGCTCGGCCTCGCCTTCCACCCGAACTACGAGAAGAACGGTCAGTTCTATGTGTACTACACGGGCTCGAACACGAATGTGCTCTCCCGATACACGCGCTCGGCCGCGAACCCGCTTGTCGCGAACCCGACTCAGCAGGTGATGATGTCGTGGGCCGATCCGTTCTCGAACCACAACGGCGGATGGATCGACTTTGGTCCCGATGGGAACCTTTATGTCGGCGTTGGTGACGGCGGCAGCGGAAACGACCCGAACAACGCGGGCCAGGACATCAACACCAAGCTTGGCAAGATCCACCGCATCACGCCGACCGTCGGCGGCGCGTCCCCGTTCTACACGGTGCCCGCGAGCAACCCCTTCGTCGGCGTGAACGGCGACGACACGATCTGGGCCTACGGCCTGCGCAATCCGTGGCGCTGCAGCTTCGATCGCGAGACGGGCGACCTCTGGATCGCGGATGTCGGCCAGAACGCGATCGAGGAGATCAACTTCCAGGCGTCGAACGCCGCAGGCGGCATCAACTACGGCTGGCGCTGCATGGAAGGCAACAACTGCACGGGACTCTCGGGCTGCACCTGCAACGCGGTGTCGCTCATCAAGCCGATCCGCACCTACGGACATGTCTCGGGAACGAGCGGCGGCTTCTCGATCACGGGTGGCTATGTCTACCGCGGCTGCCGCATGCCAGAGCTGCGCGGCACCTACTTCTACGCTGACTATGTGAACCCGAATGTGTGGAGCTTCCGCTACAACTCCGCGAACAACACGCAGAGCGAGTTCACGCAGCGCAACACGCAGATCTCGCCGTCGCTCGACGGCTTCACCGTGAACCAGATCGTGTCGTTCGGCGAAGACCTGAACGGCGAGATGTACATCGTCGACCAGGGAAGCGGCACGGACGGGCAGATCTTCAAGATCGTCCCGACCACGGGCGACGGCACCTGCGCGCCGCCGTGCGCGCCCGCCGACCTCGACTGCAACGGCACCGTCGACGCCGCGGACCTCGCGCAGCTCCTCAACAACTGGGGCCAGGCGGGAACGGGCGACCTCGATGGCAACGGCACCGTCGATGCCTCGGACCTCGCGACGATGCTGAATTCGTGGGGCTGAGACAC
>JBIKTI010000189.1:0-5510 GCA_044348205.1 Phycisphaerales bacterium
GGTTCCCGCAGGCGCGCTCGCCGCGCTCGCGGTCGAGGTCCATGCGCGCGCGGGCGACCTCTGGGCGTCGCGCCACGGCGACGGCGGCGCGCTCGCCCGCGAGATCGCGGACCTCGTTCCCGACGCGATGATGGAAATGCGTCGCGCGTGACGGAGCGCCTCCGCGCCGCCGCTACAGTGCCCCGCCATGCAATCGTCGAACATGAAGCCCGACCACCAGCGCATCGTCTCGCTGACCGACCGCACCTATGTGGAGGGCGTCTATTCGATCGTCAACCCGCAGCTGGCGCAGACGCGCAACAACAAGCCGTACCTGAAGTGCATCATCCGCGACGCGAGCGGCGAGATCTCGGGCCGCGCGTGGAGCTTCGAGGAGGCGCAGTTCGACGCGATCGCCGCGTCGGGCTTCGTGTTCCTGCGTGGGTCGACGCAGGCCTACCAGGGACAGGTGCAGCTCATCATCGAGCAGATCGAGCCGCGCGAGGTCACCGTCGAGGAGATGCGCATGCTGCTTCCGACGACAATGAAGGATGTCGACGGGATGTTCGCGCGCGTGGCCGAGCTCCTGCGCTCGATGGAGCACCCCGCGATGCGCGCGCTCGCCGAGCAGTACCTCGGCGACGAGCGGCTCATGGAGGACTTCCGCACCGCGCCCGCCGCGATGAGCGTGCACCACGCGTGGATCGGCGGTCTGCTCGAGCACACGCACCAGATGATGGAGCTCGCCGACCGCATGCTCCCGCTCTATCCCGCGCTCAACCGAGACATCGTGCTCTTCTCGCTGTTCGCGCACGACCTCGGGAAGACCGTCGAGCTCGACTGGGAGCGCGGCTTCAACTACACGAACGAAGGCCAGCTCGTCGGGCACATCGTGCGTGGCGCGATCTGGCTGCAGATCAAGGCCGCGCATGCGTCGAAGGTCGAGAAGCTGCCGGGCGAGACGCTGCGCGTGCTGCAGCACATCCTCCTCGCGCATCATGCGCTTCCCGAGCACGGCGCAGCGAAGATCCCCGCGACGCCAGAGGCCGTCTTCGTCGCGCAGCTCGACAATCTCGACGCGAAGAGCCAGGCCGCGATCACGGCCGCGAAGCGCGAGTACGCGGGCGGCGGCGAGTGGACAGACAAGGTCTGGGCGCTCGATACGAAGATCTACAGGCCTGATCCGTTGATCTAGCGGTCGTTGTTTGAGCGGTCGCGGCTGCGGCCGCTCCCTCTGGTGCTTGGGAGGGCTGCCGTCGACTCCGACGGGTTGCGTTCCGCAGGTTGAAACCTGCGGGCACCCCTGGTGAGCGCCTCCGACGATCCCAATCGCGCGACACGAAAATCAGGGGTGCCCGCATGCTTCAGCATGCGGAACGGAGGATGTCAGCCTTCGACTCCGACGGCTTGCGTTCCGCAGGTTGAAACCTGCGGGCACGCCTGGTGATCGCCTCCGACGACTCCAATCGCGCGACACGAAAATCAGGGGTGCCCGCATGCTTCAGCATGCGGAACGGAGGATGTCAGCCTTCGACTCCGACGGTTTGCGTTCCGGGGACTTCGTCCCCAGGCACCCTTGGTTGGCGACTTCGACGACTTGAACCGTGCGACACGAAGACCACGGGTGCCCTTGGACGAAGTCCAAGGAACGGATGACGCCAGCCGCCAATCGACACGCGACCCCTCACGCGCGCCGTCGCACCCACATCGCGACGACGGTGACATCCGCAGGCGAGATTCCCGCGAGTCGGCTCGCCTGGCCGAGCGTGCGCGGGCGGAAGCGCGCGAGCGTCTCGACGGCCTCGCGGCGGAGGCCGCGGATCGCGTGCGGGTCGAGCGATTCGGGGATCGACACCGAGTCGTACTCGCTTTGCCTGCGAATCTCGGCGTTTTGGCGCACGACATAGCCCTCGTAGCGGACATCGGTCACGATGCGCTCGAGGAGCGCATGCGACACGGGGCCGATCGCGCGCGCGACGCGCTCGGCGAGCCACGCGGTCTCGACATCGGGCCGCTTCGCGAGATCAAGGAGCCGCGCGCCGCCCTCGCGCATCTCGCAGAGCGCGCGCGTGACGGCGTCCTTCGCGCGCATGCGCGCTTCGAACGCCGCGAGCTGCGCGCCGCCGACGATGCCCCACGACGCGCCGAGCGCGGTGAGCCGCTCGTCTGCGTTGTCGGCGCGCAGGAGCAGCCGATGCTCCGCGCGCGAGGTGAACATCCGATACGGCTCGCGCGGCGTGCGCGTGACGAGGTCGTCCATGAGAACGCCGGTGTAGGCTTCGTGCCGCGCGAGTCGCACGGGCTCGAAGCCGCACGCGCGCCGCGCTGCGTTCACGCCCGCGACGAGGCCCTGCGCGCCAGCCTCCTCGTAGCCGCTCGTGCCGTTGATCTGCCCCGCGAGGAAGAGCCCGGGCACGAGCTTCGTCTCTGTGGTCGCGTCGATCTGATGCGGCCAGACCATGTCGTACTCGACCGCGTAGCCGAACTTCTGGATCTCGGCGTTCTCGAGCCCGCGCATGCCGCGCACGATCGGCAGCTGCACATCGGCCGGGAGCGAGGTCGACACGCCGTTGAGATACACCTCGTCGGTGAAGAGCGATTCGGGCTCGAGGAACACATGGTGCGAATCGCGGTCTGCGAAGCGCACGATCTTGTCCTCGATCGACGGGCAGTAGCGGGGGCCGCACTCCGCGTCGATCTGCCCTGAATACATGGGTGCGCGGTCGAGATTCGCGCGTATCAGCGCGTGAATCTCGGCCGAAGTCTCGGTCTCGCGGCAATCGGTCTGCGCGAGATGCGGGAAGCGCCCAAGCGGCATCACGCCGGGCGAACGGTCGCTGAACGCGGTCGGCACCGCGTCGCCGAGCGCGGGCTTGAGCGCGTTCCAGTCGATCGACCCGCGCGCGACGCGCGGCGGCGTGCCCGTCTTCAGGCGGCCGAGCTCGAAGCCGAGCAGCTTGAGCGCCGTGCTGATGCCGCGCGCGCTGCCTTCGCCGATGCGGCCGCCTTCGTTCTTCTCGTCGCCCGTGTGCATGAGGGCGCGCATGAAGGTGCCCGTGGTCAGCACCACGGCGCGCGCCGCCAGCGTGCGCGGTGCCATGACGCGCTCCTCAAGCGCGACGGTGAAGACAGGCGTCGCGAGCGCCGTGCCCGGCGCGTTCGCGTGAATCGCCGCACAGTCGGCGCCCGTCCGCTGCGAGCCGGGCGCCAGCACCACGCCGCACGCGGCGCCCGCGTCGTCGCGCACGATCTCGTCGACCGTGCCCGCGATCACATCGATCTCGGGAATCTCGGCAAGCAGCCGCTGCACTTCCGCGCGATACGCATACTTGTCGCACTGCGCGCGCGGCCCGCGCACGGCTGGGCCCTTCGACCCGTTCAGCACCTTGAACTGGATGCCCGACGCATCGGCCGCAAGACCCATGAGGCCGCCGAGCGCGTCGATCTCGCGCACCATCTGGCCCTTCGCGAGCCCGCCGATCGCGGGGTTGCAGCTCATCTGCCCGAGGCGCGCGGGCTCCATCGTGACAAGCGCCACGCGCGCACCAGCGCCGAGCGCTGACGCCGCCGCGCGCGCAGCCTCTGTGCCCGCGTGGCCACCGCCGATGACGACGGCGTCGTAGCGGTCTGCATCGCGGCGCGGGGCGGGAGCGGGGGAGGCGTGGGCGTGCATGGTCGGCGCGTTCGGGGGGATCAATCGTAGCCGCGGCCTCGCTACACTCCCACCCTGTCCGCCGCCTTAGCTCAATTGGCAGAGCACCTGATTTGTAATCTGGAGGTTGCCGGTTCGACTCCGGTAGGCGGCTTTCGACGGAGGCGATGGTCGATGGCCCAGATTGCGCGTGTGCTTCGGTGGACTGCGGGAGTCGGAGTGCTGTTCTGCATGGCGCTCGCGCCGCTGGCGACGGCTCGGGCAGACGCGGTGCAGCAGGACGGCGCGGCTGCTGCGGACTCGTCGAGTGAAGCCGCGCAGCCAATCGCGGATTCCGCGCTCGTCCAGCCATCGTCCGATCCAGACCCGACGCAGGAGGCCTTGCTCTCCGCGGTCCGCGCGATCGAGTCGACCGCGTTCGGCCAGTGGCTGCGCGAGCATCCCGTCGCGTGGAACGCCATCGCCTTCGCGGCGGTCGTGGTGCTCGCCCTCGCGCTCTCGGTCGTGATCTCGCGCACGCTCCGCGCCGTCGTCCGCGCAACGCTCGTCCGCGCGCACAAGGACGCGCTCGCCGCCGCGATCGACGCGGGCAAGCTCTACGGAATCCTCGGCCTCATGCCTGCGCTGCTTCTCGCGGCGCGCGCGCTCGGCGTCCTTGGGAGCGCGGAACTCGTGCACCCGCTCGTCGGGCTGAACGCCGCGAACCTGCTTGTCTCCGCGGTTGTCGTCTCTGCAGTCGTCCTCTTCGGCAGGCTGCTCACGGTCGCGGACGAACTCTACAGCGCGCGCCCGCAGGTGAACCGCAAGGGCGCGCTCGCAAGCTATCGACAGGTCGCGATGGTTCCCGTGGCGCTCGTCGGCATCGTCGCCGCGTCGGCGATCGCGGTCGGGAAGAGCCCGATCGTCTTCCTCGCTGCGATCGGCGCGCTTGCGACCGTCCTCGGCGTCGTCTTCAAGGACTTCATCATCTCGCTCGCCGCGAACCTCATGCTCAGCGCGAACGACGCGATCCGCGTCGGCGACTGGGTCGAGCTCAAGCAGCATTCGATCGACGGTCGCATCGCGGAGATCAAGACAACCGCGGTGCGCGTCCAGAACGCGGACGGCACGGTGCACACGGTGCCGATCTCGCGGTTCGTGCAGGAGCCCTATCGCAACTTCCGCTCGAAGCACGGCTCGCCAGGCCGACGCGTGCGGAGGTCGATCCGCATCGACGCACGCAGCATCCGCGCGATGTCGGCGGAGGAGGCGGTAGCGCTTGAGCGCTCGGCCGACGGCGCAGCGATCCTCGCCCGCGCGCGCGCGATGGCGCCCGAGGGCGCTGCGGTCAGCAACCTCGCGTGCTTCCGGGCCGAAGTCGAGGCGTCGCTCGCGCGAGACGCGGCGATCGACGCATCGCTCCCGATCGCACTCACGCAGGGCGACCCCGACCCGTCCGCGCCGCCCGCTGGAATCGCGCTCGACCTCCTGTGCTTCCTCAAGCCAGCGCCGTTCGCGGACCTTGCCGCCCGCGAAGGCGCGATCCTCGACCGCATGCTCGTGCGGCTTCCCGCGCACGGGCTCCGCGGCTTCCAGTCGGTCGGCGATCTTCCCGGCCTGTCCGAGAGGCTTCCCGCCTCCGCGGTGTGACGCGCGAAAGCCGCGCTCATCGCTGGTTGGACTCCGAGGGCCATCTCGCGAACTCAAGGCACCGTCCCGACCGTTGCGACCCGACCGTTGCGACCCGCCGAACGCCGCGGTACACTTCTCAACCCGTCGCAACGGCGGGAACAACCAATTCGGGCGGATACTCAAGTGGTCAACGAGGACAGACTGTAAATCTGTTGGCTTCGCCTTCGGGGGTTCGAATCCCTCTCCGCCCATTGTTTGAGCGCCCGCT
>JBIKTI010000012.1:0-15665 GCA_044348205.1 Phycisphaerales bacterium
CCGGCATGCGCCAGGCGGCGTGTCCATCACGCTCGCCACGCGTCGAAGCGCACCGTCGTGCCCTCGATCGACCAGTCGGGCTTCGCGAGTTCGGGGGCGTCGTCGCCGCGCTTGAGCACCACGCGTTGGCGTGCGCACGCGCGCGCGGCTGCAAGCAGTTCGGCCGCGTCGAGGTCGGCGCCCACCGCTTCGCGCAGCGCCACCATCTCCTTGCGGGGCAACGCGCTCTTCTTCTTTTTCGGCGGAAACATCGGGTCGATCACCACCGCGTCGGGCGCCTCCGCCGTGCCCGCGCGCGCCGCGAGCCACTCGCGTGCATCGGCGTGCAACACCTTCAGCCGGCCGCCGAGCAGTTCCGCGAGCCGCGGGTCGCGCTCCGCTCGCTCGACTCCGTCCTTCGCGAGGAGGTAGACGAGCGTCGAGCGCTCGATCGCCGTCACCTCGAAGCCCGCGACCGCCAGCAGGAACGCGTCGCCCAACAGCCCAGCCGTCGCGTCGACCACAGTGCGCGCATCGCCGACCGCCTTCACGATGGGCATCGCGCGCGCCTCGGCGCGACCGCCCTTCAGCGACATCGCCGCCAGGTCGCAGCGCACGCCGCGCCCCTCGCGCTCGCCTTCGCGGCGCAGCTCGACATACGACAGCGGATCGCCCTCCGCGCCCACGCGCGCGACGATGAACCGAACTGCGGGCGCATCGCCCTCCACGCGTCAGGCCCCCTCCATGCGTCAGGCCTTCGACAGCCCGTGCTCGAGGTCCTTCCAGAGGTCCTCGACATGCTCGACGCCGACCGAGAGCCGCACCAGCGAATCGCTGATTCCAAGCTCGGCGCGCATCGCCTCGGGCACGCTCGCGTGCGTCATGATCGCGGGATGCTCGATCAGGCTCTCGACGCCGCCGAGGCTCTCCGCGAGCGCGAAGAGGTGCACATTCTCGAGGAAGCGGCGGCTCTCGCCGAGGCCGCCCTTCAGGAAGATCGTGATCATGCCGCCGAACGCGGGCTTTCCGTCGAACTGCATCTGCTTCGCGGCGAGCGCGTGCTGCGGGTGGCTCGCGAGGCCGGGATACACGACCTTCGCGACCTTCGCATGGTTCGCGAGCCGTTGCGCGATCGTCATCGCGCTCACGCAGTGGCGCTCCATGCGCACATGCAGCGTCTTCAGGCCACGCAGGCCGAGATACGCGTCGAACGGCCCCATCACGCTGCCGATCGCGTTCTGCATGAAGCGCAGCTTCTCGGCGATCTCCTTGGAGCCCGTGATCAGCGCGCCGCCGACTGTGTCGGAGTGTCCGCCGACATACTTCGTCGTCGAGTGCATCACGATGTCGGCGCCGAGCTCGATCGGACGCGTCAGCATCGGCGTCGCGAAGGTGTTGTCGACCACCGAGATCGCGCCCGCCTTGCGCGCCATCGCGCACACCGCGGCGATGTCGACGAGCTTGAGCGTCGGGTTCGTCGGCGTCTCGAGCCACACCATCTTCGGCTTGTGCTCGCGGATCGCGGCCTCGGCCTTCGCCAGGTCGCTGAGGTCGACATGCACGACCTTGTAGCCCGCGCTCCGCTTGCGCACGCGGTTCAACAGGCGGTTCGTGCCGCCGTACACATCGTCCATGCACACGATCGTGTCGCCCGCATCCATCAGCTCGAGCGCCGTCGCGATCGCCGCGAGCCCCGACGCGAACGCGAATCCGCCGCAGGTGCGCTCATCGGCCTCGGAAAGCCCGGAGCGCTCGAGCGTGGCGATGCAGCGCTCGAACGCAAAGCGCGTCTCGTTGTGGCTGCGCGAATACTCGAAGCCCTTGTGGACGCCCGGCGACTCCTGGATGAAGGTCGAGCTCGTGTAGATCGGCGGCATGACCGCGCCCGTCGTCGGGTCGGCGTGCTGGCCGCCGTGGATGCAGTCGGTCGCGAGATGCGCTGAAGTGTGTGCCATGTGCGTTGCCTTCGTTGGCGTTCAAAGCTGCTTGCGCAGGTAGTTGATGAGGTCGATCTTGGTGATGAGGCCGTAGAAGTGCTTCTCGTCCGCGACGATCGCCACGCGGTCTGCGCGGAAGATCGGCACGAGGTCGTTCACGCTCGCGGTCGGGCGCACCGTCTCGATGCGGCTCGTCATGTAGTCCTTGACGGGATGCTTCGCGTAGTCGCGGTCGCGCACGAGCGCCATGAGCACATCGCCCTCGTCGAGGATGCCGACGACCTTGTCCTTCTCGTCGACCACCGCCATCTGCGAGATCGAGTACATGCGCATGCGCTTGATCGCCTGCACGACGGGAAGCTCGGGCGTCAGGCAGAAGTCCTCGCGCTCGAGGTGGCGCCGCGCGACAAGATCGCGCAGGTCGCCGTAGGTCGGCCGCTCTATGAAGCCGTTGTCGACCATCCAGAAGTCGTTGAACATCTTCGAGAGATACTTCGCGCCGTTGTCGCAGATGAGCGTGACGACGCGCTTCGGCTCGGTCTGCTCGCGGCAATAGCGCAGCGCCGCCGCGAACAGCGTGCCGACAGACGAGCCCGCGAGCACGCCTTCCTTCTTCAGCAGCTCGCGCGCGGTGTGGAACGCCTCGCCGTCGGGGATCGCATACGCCTTCGAGACGAGCTCGAGATGGCAGATCGACGGGATGAAGTCCTCGCCGATCCCCTCGACGAGCCACGAGCCGGGCTCGACCTTCTTCCCTTCGTTGACGAGCGGCGCGAGAATCGAACCGACCGGATCGGCCAGCACCATCTCGCACTTCGGATTGCGCTCCTTCAGGTACTTGCCGACGCCGCTCACCGTGCCGCCCGAGCCGATTCCCGCGACAAACGCGTCGATCCTGCCCTCCATCTGCTCCCAGATCTCGGGGCCCGTCGTCTCGTAGTGGGCGCGCGGGTTCGCCTCGTTGGTGAACTGGCTCGCGTAGAACGCGTCGGGGTCGTCCTTCGCGATCTTCTCGGCGACATCCTGGTAGTACTCGGGGTGGCCCTTCGCGACATCGGAGCGCGTGAGCACGACCTCGGCGCCCATCGCGCGGAGGTGCGAGATCTTCTCGTCGCTCATCTTGTCGGGCACGACGACCGTGAGCCTGTAGCCCTTCTGCCCCGCCACGAGCGCGAGCGCGAGGCCCGTGTTGCCCGCGGTCGCCTCGACGATGCGGCCGCCCTTCTTGAGCGCACCCGACTTCTCGGCGTCCTCGATCATCGTGACCGCGATGCGGTCCTTGATCGAGTTGCCTGGGTTCATCGACTCCATCTTCACGAACAGCCTGCACGGCCCCGTGTCGATGCGCGTGATCTCAAGCATCGGGGTGTTCCCGATCATGTCGAGGATGTTGTGGTAGACGGGCGCAGCGGTGCGGGCGGACGACATGCGCTGAGTGTAGCGAAGCGCCCGATGCGCGCCGCATGCAGGAAATCAGGCGCTTTCGCGCATCACCCGTTGCCGCGCCACGCCCCCTCGCGCCACCACGGTCGCGACGGATCGACGCCCCAGAGAGCGCCCGGGTTCGAGAGGTCGACCTCGACGAGCGGATCATCGCCGAGAAGCGCGAGATCGAGCGAGACGGCGCGCGATCGGCCCTCGCGCAGCGCAAGCTCGATCTCGTACTGGCGCAGGATGGTGTCGGCATCGGGCAGCACGGGCGAAGCCCCGCGCATCGCCTTGCACTCCTCGCGATAGGCCGCGGCGCCGGCAGGCAGCGCGGCGCCGATCGCATCGAGCAGTTCCTCGCCGCCGCCCTGCCGCAGCGCGGCGAGCGCGCGACGGCCGTCTCCGCGCCTGTGATAGCTGAAGCTCCGCGCGAGGGACTCGATCTGCGCAGGGTCGACGCGAGCCTCCTCGCGCGCGAGCCCACGGCCTCCGACGAGCTCTGCGGCCGCGAGCGCGCGCTGCCGCTCGGACTCGTCGCGCGCGAGCGTCGCGAGCGCGAGCATGGAGCTGCGGCCGAGGCGCGCAGGGTCGAGCGCGCCCGCGAGCCCGAAGAGCTGCCGCGCGAGCGCGCGCTCGTCCTCGTCGCGAGCGGCGTCTGCGATCTCCTCCGCAAGCTCGAGGTAGTCGAGCGGACGAACGGGGTCGAGCCGCGCGAGACGCGCCTCCCACGCCGCTGCGACGCGCTGCGCGGCGGATTGCGCGGCGTGCGACACGGCGTGCGACGGGGCGCGCGGCGTTGCGGGCGCCGCGCCTCCAGCGACTCCAAGCGCGACGAACGCGATGCACGCGACGCGAAGACGGCGGATCACTTCCGGACAAGACGAGCGAACAGGCTTCATCCCGAGCTCCTTTCCGTCGGACGCGGCGCGAGGCCCTTCCCCATGATGCGGGCCGCTGCGTGGAGGTCGCCTGCGACCTGCACGCTCGCGGACGCAGCCGTCGTGCGCGCGCGCCGCGCCTCGAGCAGAATCGCCTCGACCTCGGAGCGGAGCACGGGCTGCCGCGCGACCGTCAGGAGCGCGGCGTAGTCGACGATTCCCGCGGACTCCGCAGCCATGCGCTGCGTGGCGGTGCGGGCGATCGAGCGCCTCGCCGTGCGCTGCCGCTCGATCTCGCCGAGCCCGGCCGGGAACGGCTCCGCGAGGAACTTGCCGCGGGCCTCCTCGCGCATCGCGTCGACGAGCGTGGCGAGGGCCTGTTCGGCGCGCGTCGAGGCGAGCGCCGTGGCCGCGCGGTCGAACCGCGGCGCGAGATCGCTCGCAAGCGCCGCGATCTCCACGGCGGCTGCATCGAGCCCGTGTCGTCGTCCGTCCTCGAGCTCGAAGAAGCGCGCGAGGATCCGCTCGCGCGCGCGCGGCTGCCAGTTCGGGCCCGAATACACCTCGCCGAGAAGCCGCGATGCGGCCTCCGCCGCGGTCGGGCCGGCGCTGTCGACGAGCTGGTCGAGCGCCGCACGCAGCACGGTCGGCCCCGAGGAGAATCGGTCGGAGAGGACGGCCGCCGCAAGCTCGCGCGGCTCGACCTGCGCCCCGCGCATCGCCTCGAACACGAGCGCTCGCGCATCGAGCGTGCCGAGGTCGCCCGCCGCAGGCCGCGACTGGAGACCGCGGAGCGCCTGCAACTTGCGCGCCACATCGCGCCCGGCGGCCTGCATCTCGGCGGCGAACTCGCCGTCGCCGATTCCCGCTGCGGGAAGACCGACGCGTTCGCCGCCCGGCGAGGCGTTCCACTCGTCGTCGTTGCGCTCGACGAGGCTCACCGCAGCGAGGATCGCGGACTGCGCGGCCTTGTCGTCGCCCGCCTCGAAGACGCGCGAGGCGCGAAGAAGCGCGAGCGAGGTCGCGGCGCGCCGCAGGTTGAGGTCCGCACCCTCGCCGCGCGTGGCCGCGACGCCTTCAACAAGCTCCTGCCACTCGGCAAGCTGCCCCTTCTCGACGAGCACGGCCTCGCCCGCCGTGGTCGCAGCGAGCCGCGGGAACGCAGCGATCACGCGCTCTGCGAGGGCTGCGCGCACGGGCGCAGCCGCGTTCGTCGTGAGCACCAGATCGGGGCCGAACCACGCGATGCCGAGGTCCTGGTCGAGAAGGCTCGTGAACGCCCAGATGCGCGCAGGCGGGATCGACGCATCCACGATCCACGCAGCGAGCGCATCGCGCACAGACTCGGGGTCGCGTCCGCGCCCCGTGAAGTCGAGGATCTGGATGCCGTAGCCGAGGAAATCGACGAGCGAGCCAGGGGTGTCGATCGCGCCGGGCGCACGCAGCGCAGCGTCGATCGCGGCGCGGGCGACCTGGTTGCGCATCTCGACCGTCGGCGCAAGCGCGTCCACGGCCTCCGCCCAGCGCGACGCTTCCTCGAGCTCGAGCGTGCCCACAGCGAGCCCCTCCGCCAGCGCAGGCACATCGCGCACGAGGACGCTCGCAGCGCCCGCCGCGAATGGATCGGTCACCTCTCCGCGCGGAATCGGCAGCAAACGCAGGCGGAGTTCCTCGCGCGCGGCCGCAGCGATCTCGGGCGGCTGCAGCGGATCGAGCGCGATGGCCGCGAGCAGCCCCGCGCCGAACGCGGCGCGCCAGGTGCGTTGCCACGGCGCGCGTCCCGTCACTGCGCCGTCGCGGATGTCTCCTGGAATCCCCTGCATCACGGCGCGGATCGCTTCGCCGTCGCGGAGTTCGCGCACCGAGCGCTCGACGAGGCCGATGAGTTCGTCGCGGTAGGCGCCGCCCGCGGGCCATGCGTCCGCAGCGGCCGAGAGCGACCCCGAAAGGCCGAGGATCTTCGCGGCGGCAGGCCTTCCCTCCGTCGCGCGCGCGGCCTCCATGAGATTCTCCGCGCCCTCGAGCCACGATGCGCCGCGGCTCGCGGCCTCGACGACCACCTTCGGCGTCGACGAGGGAATGAACCCGGGCGGCCGCGGATACTTCGCGGGCGCCGCGAGCGGTGCGATCGGCCCCGTCGACTCGCCGTTGGCATCGCGGTCGACCTCCGCGGGCGCGACGGCCGCTGCTGCGGGCACGATGGTCGCCGCGTCTGCGAGAAGCGCGTCCTCGGGCTCGTCGCCGCCGCCCCCGAAGAAGATGACGGCGAGAACGCCGACCCACGAGAGCGCGAACACCACGAACACGATGGCGAGGCGCTGCTGCGAGGCGCTGCTTCCGCTTCCGACCTCCTCGCGCAGGACGCGGTCGATCCGCTCGAAGACGCGCTCGACCGCGCCTTCCGCCGCATCGACGCGCCCGATGCGCGATGGCGCGAGATAGGTGGCGCGCGCCTGCGACCCGACCTCGCCCATCGCGCCGCGAAGCCCGTCGCCCTCTGCGAGGAAGCGCGTAAGCCCGAGCACGACGCGGTTCAAGTCCGCGACCGAGACGCCATGGTCCTCCGCGACGATGGCAAGGCGCTTCGCGCTCGTCGCGTTCCAGCCGCCGCTCACGACGAGCACCGCGAGCGCCAGGCGGTCGAATTCGGTCAGATCCTCCGCAGAAAGCCCAGACCCGCTGCGGCGGATCGCCTTGGGCGCGACGACGACGGACTTCGGCGCGGAGGCGGATGAGGGCTGCGCGGCCGGCTGCGCGGAGAGGTTGCGCGCGGCGCGCCGCGCTGCGTTCGGGTGAAGCGGGCCGCGACCCTCGAGCGCCACCGCCGCCTGCAGGCGGTCCGCGGCGCCCTCGAGGTGCGCGAGGAGCCGCCGCGCCTCGGGGCTTCCAGCGAGCGGGTGCCGCGCGACCTCGTCGATGCGCCGCTCGAGCGCGGCCTCGATCTGCCCGCTCTTCAGCGGTCCTTCGTCGGGAAGCCCGAGGAGCGCGCGGTCGTCGGGCGCTCCCTCGAGGCCGAGGAACCGCCGCTCCGCAGAGCGCGCGTCGTTCGGGCGGCTCATGGCCTGCCTCCCGCGGGAACCTGCTCGGGCGGCAGCGAGCGCTCGATCTCGAGGATGCGGTCGCGCACGGCGGGCGGGCCGAGTTCGGGGTAGAGCGCGCGGAACTGCGCGATCACCGCGCGTGCGCGCGCAGGGTCGAGCGCCGCGAGCACGCGAATCTGGTCGACCTTCGCCGCGAACCACGGCTCGCTTCGCGGGGGAAGCCCTCCGACAAGCGCGCGCAGCAGCTCCGCGGCCCGCTCGAGGTCGCCCGCGCGCTCGCCGCAGAGGGCCGCCGCGCGCAACAGCGTCGCGTCGCGCGGCGCACGCTCGAGGAGCGCGTCCGCGATCACGAGCCCGCGCTTGCCTTCCTCGGGATCCGATGAACTTCGGAGCAGCTCCACGCGCGCATCGAGCACGATGCGCGCGAGGTCGAGGAGCGCGCGCTCCGCGTCCTTCGCCCCGAGCGCAACGGCCGCGCCACCCGCGCGCTCGAAGATGGCGTCGCCCGCGCGCATGATCGTGGCCACGAATCCGCCGCGCTCGGGCGCGTCCTCGTCGGCCGCGCGTCGCCGCGCCTCGGCGCCGCGGATCGCAAGACGCAGCGCAGCATCGGCCCAGAGCGCCGTCGCCTCGGGCTTCTCGAACGGCGCGAGCGCAGCCTCGACATCGGCCCAGCGGTTCGCGTACATCGCCAGCTGGAGCCGCCTGTACGCGAGCTCCTCGTCCGCCTCGCGGAGATCGAACGCGCCCGCAGCACCCGCCTTCGCGAGGCCCTCGAGCAGGTTCGCCGCCAGGCGCGTGTCGCGGATCTCGGTCGCGAGCGCGACCTCGAGCGCCTGCCGCGCGATGGCAGGGCTCCCCGCAGGCAGACCAGTGGCCTCGTCGACGGGGAGCTCGTTGAGGACCTCCATGTATCGCCGCGCCGTCTCGACGCGCGGCGCCTTTCCGCCGCGGAACACGCGGTAGAGCGCGAAGACCGCCTGCTTCCGCGACGAGAGCCACTCGGGGCTGTCGGGCTTCACGCGCAGGAGCTCCTCCACATCCGCCGACTCGGGCGTGGCGGACAGCGCCACCTTGCGCACAAGGAGCTCGGGCACATGGTCGCTGCCAGGGAAGCGCGAGAGGAACGCATCGACGCGCGCCACGAGCTCAGCCTCGAGCTTCGTCCGTTCCGCGGCGTCCTTCGTCGCGGCGCGCGCGTCCTCGATGCAGGCGATCGCGACGCGCGAGGCGTTCTCGGCGCGCATGCCGACGCGCTCGTCCGCGACCGCGTCGAACGCGCGCGCGGCCTCCGCGAACTCGCCCGCGCCGCGCAGGCTCCACGCGCGCATCTCGCGGCACGCCGTCGCGGCGTCGGGGAAGGACGCCACATCCGCGGCGGCGAGCGCGGCACCCAGCGCTTCCGCCGACGCCTGCGCGTCGGCGCGCACATCAGGCGCGGCGAGGCGCTCGACATCGGTGCCCGCCTCCGCGATCGCAGCCTGCGAATCCTCGTAGAGCCGCAGCGCGCGCACATAGAGCGGCACGAATCCCGATGTGTCGGAGCCGAGGATCGCGTCGCCGTACCGCGTGACGAGCGCACGGATCGCCGCGAGGTCGCGCGATGCGGCGAGCTGCGCGAGCGCCTCACGCTGTAGGAGCGCGGCCTCGGGGCCGGTTCCGCCGTCCTCGACGCTCCGCGCCACTGCGACGCGCGCCCAGTTGCCGATGTCCTCGCGGCCCGAGAGCCGCGCGAACGACTTGCGCGCCGACTCGAATCCGCCGCCATCGAGCGCGGCGACCATCTTCCATCCGTCGATCGCGTCGCGGATCGACGCGACCGTCTCACGCGACTCGAGGAGCGCGAGCCAGCGCGTGGCCTCCGCGTGGCCGTCGAGCCGCGCCGTCACGAGCGCAAGCCCGAGAATCGCGCTCGCGAACGCCTCCTCTCTGCGCAGGTCCTCGGAGACATCCGCAGGCGCGAGTTGTCCGTCGCGCGCGCCGAGCATGTCGGCGAAGAGCGCCTTCGCCTGCTCGAGCTCGGGCTTGGTGCGCGCGAGCCAGCCGTCGTAGAGCAGGCTCCACGCCGCGAGGAAGCGCGCCTGCCCCGCGAGCGAGCGCTCCTCCACGAGCTGCTCCTCGAGGATGTCGCGGCCGAGGCCGTCGCTTCGGTCGAGGCGGCGGTCGATCGCCTTCACGCGCTCGTCGGAGCGCCCCGCGATGCGCAGGAGCTCCGCGGCCTGCGCCTCGAGCGTCGAGGCGGCGCGGGCGCCGTCCGCCGCGATTCCCGCGCGGATCGACTCGGCCGTGCGCGCCGCGGCGCGATAGCGCGTGCGCGCAGCGGCGAGGCGGAGCTGGTCGCCGCGCGTGGTGTCGATCGACGCGACGAGCGCGTCCGCACGGGCGAGAAGCCGCTCCTGCGCGGGGCCCTCCGCAGAATCATCGAGCATGCGCGCGACGAGCGTCGCGAGCCGCTCGAGATGCGCCGCGCGCACCTCGCCTTCGGCCGCGCGCGCGAGCTCCTCGAGCCTCCGCACCGACAGCTCGTCGAGGCCGCGCGACTCGAGGTACTCGAGCGTGTCGTCCGCGCGAGCAGGCGTCGCGAGGCCCGCAGGCATCGCGACCCCCGCGGCGAGCGCGAGCGCGGCGGCAATGGCGAGGATGGGCCTTTCAGTTCGCGGGCACATAGGTGACTGCCTCGAATCCCGCGTCGCGGGCACACTGGATGGCTGCGGCCGCCGCCGCGACCTCGACGCCCGCATGGACGCGCACGAAGAGGCCCTTCTCGCGCGGCAGCGGGTCAAGCGCCGCCACAAGTTCGGCGCGCGTCGCAAGATCGACGGAACCAAGCCTGAAGACGGGCACGCCGTCGACGCGCAGGACCTCGAGAACCTGCGGCTCGAGGTCGTCCTGGACCTCGCTCCCCTGCTGCACGCGCAGGTTCGGCGAGAGCTTTGATTCGTTCACTCCAGAACCTGATGTTATGACGAAGTAGGCGAGGAGGAGGAAGGTCACGTCGATCATCGACGCGAGGCTGATCTCGGGCTTGCGGTCGTCTGTCTTCCGCTGGAAGCGCATCTCAGCGCCCCCTTTCGGTGGCGAGTCGGACCGCCGCGAGCCCGCGCCCGCCGAGCCGGCGGAAGACCTCGTTGAGCCGCGCGGCGTCGCAGGCGCGGTCCGCGCGCACAAGCGGCTTCAGCCTGTCCGCGCCGCCCGCGACGCGGATCGCCTCGTCGACGATCGCGTCGAGGTCGTCGAGCGAGACCTCGGCGTCGTTCACGATGAGCGATCCGTCCGCAAGCACATTGATCGTGAGCCCCGTGAACTCGCGATCGGGCGTCATCTCGCCGGGCTCCTTCGGAAGATCGAGCTTCGCGCGCGTCTGCTCGGCCATCTGCGCCGTCACGAGGAAGAAGATGAGCAGCTGGAAGACGATGTCGATCATCGGCGTCATGTCGACGCCGAGTGGCCGATTCTTGCTGCGTGACGGGGTGAACTGCACGGTTGCTGCCTTGGTCTCTCTGTGCCTGCGTCGGCTCGGGCGCTGTGGACGGTCTGGACTGCGGAAGACGGTTCAGCCCGTCGGGCCGCCCTTGCGCGCGCTGCGCTCGACGAGCGTCACGATCTCCTCTGCGCCCGCTGCGCATTCGCCCGCGAGCGCGTCGACGCGGTTGCGCAGGTAGCCGTAGATCGACACGCACGGGATCGCCACGACGAGGCCCTGGAAGGTGGTGATGAGCGCGACGGAGATGTTCGCCGCGAGGGCCTCGTAGTAGTTCGCGCTGTTGGCGGCGCCCGCCGCGACCGTGTCGAACGCGCCGATCATGCCCTGCACGGTGCCGAGAAGGCCGAGGAGCGGCGCCACGGCGCCGATCGTCGCGATCACATCCATCGTGCGGTAGAGCTTCGCGGTCTCCTCCGCGCCCGCCTCCTCCATGGCGGCCTTGATCTCGAAGGCGCCGAACGGCGAGCGAAGGAATCTCTTGAGCCCCGACCCGACCACGCGGAGGTAGTAGCAGTCGTTCGCGGGAAGCGTCGCGTACTCGAGCGCGCCCTCGAGGTCGCCGCGCTCGACCATCTCCTGCGTCGCGCGGATCTTGTCCGCGGGCAAGAGCACGCTGCGGCGGATCTGCGTGAAGTGGATCACGACGAACGCGAGCGCCACCACCGAGAGCAGCACGATGATGTAGCCGATCGGCCCGCCATCCGTGACGAACTTGAGGAGCGTGCCGCCACCTCCGGGCTCGTCCTGCAGGAGAAGCGCAACGATGCCGTCGCGAGGGCCCGACGCGAGTGTGGAGGCCATGAGGTCGGACGAGAGAAGGGTCTGCATGTGTGGTCCGTGGGTCTGTGTCGTCGTCTGTGTCGTCGTCTGTGTCGTCGTTCAGTTGGTCGTCGAGTTCATCGTCGGCCGCGGCTGCGCGCTGCCTCTTCGCACAAGCCGCTCGTCGCGCAGCGACTCGAGCCGTGCGGCCAGCGCCTCGTTTCCCGCCTCGCGGACCAGCCTCGCGGCCTCCTCGAGCGCATACGCATCGACGAGGCCCGTCCTGTCGAGGCCCGATGCAGGAACCGCAAGAAGTTCGATCGCGGCCGACTCGAGCGCGGCGAGGCGCGCAGCGGGCTCCGCAACGGCGCGTGCATCGCGCGCGGCTCCCGCTCCGATCGCCGCGAGCCGCCACGACGCGAGGAAGGACGGCGGCTCCGCGAACGCGCGGTCGAACGCCGCAATCGCGGCCGCGCGCGCCCGCGCATCGGCGGCAACCACGATCGACTCGATGAGGGCGAGCGCCTGCTCGGCGGGCGCGGTGGCGACCTGTGGTGTCGCGGCGCCGGTGGCTCCCACGCCTGCCGCAAGCCGCATCACCCGCGCGAGACGCGTGCCGACGCGCGCGGCAACATCGACCGAGCCAGAGCGCGACGCAGCGGCGTTCTCCCCGACCGCGACGCCCGCGCCGCGCTCGCAGAGCTGCGCCAGCGGTTCGCGACCGTCTTCGGGAATGAATGGCGGCAACGAGGGAAGCAGGCCCGTCGTGTCGTCGAGCAAGGGTCCAAGCCCTGCGAAGCGCGAGGCCTCGCCGTCGGAACCAAGGCGCAGGCACTCGAGCCAGGGCACGATCGACTCGCGGAGATCACCCGCCTCGACCGCTGTGCGGAGCAGGCCTTCCCACACGAGTTGGGCAGTCGGGCCATCAAGCCCGAGGAAGCGCGCGCGATGACGCTCGAGAAGCGGACGCGCGAGTTCGGTGTCGCCGCGCTCGATCCGCACGCGCGCCCGCCACAGGTCGACCGCCATCGGCATCATCTCGCTGCCCGGCGCGCGCACCGACGCGTCGGCCGCTGCGATCCCGCGCACGAGGTCCCACGCGACCAGCGCGCGTCGCTCGCCAGCGCGCGCATCGGAGTTGCGCACCTCGAGCCCCTGCGGCAGCGCCGTCACGCCCGCAGCGGCGAGGTCGGGCTCGCCGCCCCGCAGAAGCACCGTGTACTGGCCCGCCGCGAGCGGCGACGCCGACACGGCGAGCACGCAGGCCACGGCGCGCGCGGCGCGCTTGGCGAGGGCCGCAATCATGGCCTGCCTCCGCGCACCTGCGACGGCACGAAGCGGAACACGCCGCGGTTCGCGCGCGCGATGTCGGAGAGCACGGTGCGTCCCGCGTCGCTCGAGAAGCCGATCGTGTTGACGATGATCTCGCGGCCGCGCTTCCCGACATATTCCTCGATGTGCTGCGGCGTCTCGGGCGGGATCTCGCCGTCTGTGAGGAAGAAGATCACATCGGGCGGCTGCGGAAGCTTGAAGATGATGTCGATCGCCTCGAGCGGGTAGGTCCCGCCGCGCGGTTGCTGCGTGTCGAGCCACTGGCGCGTGCGCGCGATGTTGGTGCGCGTCGCACGCAGCCAGCCGTTGTCGCGCTGGAAGTCTGCGATGATCGCGCCGTTCGAATAGAGCGCCACATAGAACTCCGCATAGTCGGGCAGCGCGCCGATCGACCGCTTCAGCTCCGCGATGGCTGTGTAGATCCTGTTCTCCTGCTCCATCGAGCCAGAGACATCGACGATGTATGCGAAGCGCGTGCCGCGCCCTCCGACCCCGAAGAAGCTCGTGCCGCCGCCGCCTCGGCCGCTGCCGATCCCGATGCCCGAGCCGCTTCCGCCCGGGCCCACGATCGCCCCGATTCCAGGTGCCTCGATCGCGCCGAAGGTCTCGACCGCTGGGTTGTCCGAGGCCAGTTCGCTCGAGAGGTTGGGTACGGGGTCCGTCTCCGTGGTGATGGGGCCGACCACCTGCGGCGACGGGTCGGGAAGCTCGATGTCCTCGGACACGATCTCGACCGCGGGCGGGAGTTCCTGGAGGCTCAGTTCGACCGCGGGCGGGCCGTCGACGACGCGGCCAGGCACCTCGCTCGCCCAGAGTCGAAGCATCACGATCACATGTGCCACGACCGAGAGCGCAAACCCGAGAAGCAGAAGGTGCATCCAGCGCTCGCGCACCATGCGACGGCGCTCCTCGCGGATCAGGCCGTCGGGAGAGAGCCCCTCAGACGACGCCGCGCCCGCAGACGGGCGTCGCTCGAGTTCGGAGGAGGGCGGCGCGGAGGGCATGGAGGCGATGACGCGGGTCGATCTGCGGAGGCGGGACGCTCGGACCCCGGGCGTCGCCCCAACGGCGGTACGCATCGCGGGAGACGCCATTTATGCGATTGGTCGTCTGCACGAAACCTCGCGCGCGCGGGCCGCGATTGTACGGTCGGACCCGCCGACGGGTCTCAGAATCAGCGGGCCGGATCAGCGAGCCACGCCGGGCTCGTCACGCGTCACGATCGTCCCGATCCGCTCCCCCGCCACCACGCGGCGGATGTTGCCTGGCGTCTTGTAGTCGAAGACGCACACTGGAAGGTCGTGCTCCATGCACATCGTGAGCGCCGTCAGGTCCATGACCCCGAGCTGTCGCTCGATCGCCTCCGCGAAGGTGAGTCGCTCGAAGCGCGTCGCGGTCGGGTCCTTCTTCGGGTCAGCGGTGTAGATCCCGTCGACCTTGGTCGCCTTGAGGAGGAGACCCGCGTTCAGCTCGATGGCGCGGAGGCTCGCGCAGGTGTCGGTCGTGAAGAACGGGTTGCCAGTGCCCGCGACGAGGATGATGACGCGGCCCTTCTCGAGGTGCCTGAGCGCGCGTCCGCGGATGAAGGGCTCCGCCACGGCAGGGACATTGATCGCGCTCATCACCCGCGCGGGGCGCCCGATTCCCTCGAGCGCCTCTTTGAGGGCGAGGCCGTTGATGACCGTCCCGAGCATGCCCATGTAGTCGGCGGTCGACTGGTGGACGACGCCGTCCTTGGCCATGCGCGCGCCGCGGATGATGTTGCCGCCGCCGACGACCACCGCGATCTGCCCGCCGAGGTCGCAGGCCTCCGCGATCTCGCCCGCGATCACCTTCAGTTCCTGCGTATCGATGCCGAGCTGCCCGACAGGCGCGAGGCTCTCTCCACTGATCTTGAGGACGAGCCGCTGGGGAACCTTGCTCGAGGACATGCGCGCATTGCATCCGTTCCCCGCGCCGCGGTCAAGCGCCACGCGCCGCGGTCAAGCGCCACGCGCGGCGGTCAAGTCGATGCGCCGCGCATCCCTGCTACACTCGCCGTCCCATGGACCTCGACACGATCCTCCTCGAGACAGAGGAGCGCATGCAGCGTTCCACCGAATACCTCCAGCGCGAGCTTCGCGGCATCCGCACGGGCCGCGCCAGCACCGCCCTCCTCGAGTACATCAAGGTCGACTACTACGGCTCGCACACCGACCTGCGCGAACTCGCCGCGATCTCGGTCGCCGAGGCGACCCAGCTCCTCGTCAAGCCGTTCGACCCTGGCGCCAAGAGCGAGATCGTCCGCGCCATCGAGACCTCGGGCCTCGGCCTGAATCCGATGTCGGAGGGCAACGCCATCCGCATCAATGTCCCCGCGCCGAGCGCAGACCGTCGCAAGCAGCTCATGACGCAGGTCAAGAAGCTCGCGGAGGAGTCGAAGGTCGCCGTCCGCAACGAGCGCCGCGACGCCAACAAGGCGATCGACGCAGCCGTCGCCGACAAGAAGAACGCGATCCCCGAGGACGCCGCCAAGAGCGCGAAGGAGGAGATCGACGAACTCACCAAGAAGTTCTGCGACGGCCTCGACGCGCTGGCGACCAAGAAGTGCGCGGAGATCGAGGAGATCTGAGCGGCGTTTCGTCGCGTCCGCCGCTGCGACGGCTCACTGGCGCGCATCACGGTTGGCGGATTCTGCGGGCGATGAGTGCCCGCAGGCGAGAGTCTGCGGAACCGTTCGCGTCGGAGTCGACGGCTGACATCACCCGTTCCTTGGACTTCGTCCAAGGGCACCCATGCGTTCGGTAGCACCGAAGGGAGCGGCCGCAGCCGCGACCGCTCAAACCAT
>JBIKTI010000190.1:0-5484 GCA_044348205.1 Phycisphaerales bacterium
CGCCTGCTCGTCGTGCGCTTCGTCAGCCCCGACGACGAGGCGAAGTTCGAGGCGCAGGCGAACGGACGGCCCGCTGCCCCGAGCGCGGTCGAGGACGAATCGGCCGAGCGGCCCGCGTGGCTCGACGAGCAGATGCTCCTCAGCCCCGACTACACCTTCGACTCGTTCGTGGTCGGACCTGGAAACCGCCTCGCGCACGCAGCGGCACTTGCGGTCTCCGCGCAACCAGGGCGCGCCTACAACCCGTATTTCATCCACGGCGGCGTCGGCCTCGGCAAGACACATCTTCTCCACGCGATCTGCCAGTCGCTTCTGCGCGCCAAGCCGAACATGCGGCTCTGCTACATCTCGTGCAACGCCTTCATGGACCTCTTCCACGAAGCCGTGCGCGCGGGCCGCATGACCGATTTCCGCAATCGTTTCCGCACTGCGGACGCGCTCGTGATCGACGACATCCACTTCCTTTCGAAGCACGACCAGACGCAGGAGGAGTTCTTCCACACCTTCAACGCGCTCTATCAGCTCGGAAAGCAGATCATCCTCAGCTCGGACGCGCCGCCGAACGAGATCCCCGACCTCGAGGAACGCCTCACGAGCCGTTTCTCCGCGGGCATGGTGGCCCTCATCCAGCGCCCCTGCTTCGAGACGCGCGTGTCGATCATCAAGACGAAGGCGAGGCTTCACGGCCTCGAGCTGCCAGACGATGTGCCGTCGTATGTCGCGGCCAAGATCGACACCAACATCCGCGAGCTCGAGGGTGCGCTCACCCGCATTCGGGGTTTCGCCATGGCCGCCGGGCAGCCGATCAGCCTCGAGCTTGCCATGCAGGCCCTCGAGGGCGAGGAAAGCACCCGCGGCGGAAACGCGCCGAGCCTCCAGTCGATCATCGAGAGCGTGACCCGCTTCTACGATGTCAAGCTGACCGATCTCCTGTCCAAGCGGCGTCAGAAGTCGATCGCCATGCCGAGGCAGGTGTGCATGTTCCTAGCCCGCCGCCACACCCGGTTCTCGCTCGAGGAGATCGGCGGTTATTTCGGCGGCCGCGACCACACCACCGTGATGCACGCCGTCCGCACCATTGAGGACCGGACGAAGCTCGACCAGAAGTTCCACGCGGAGGTCGGGCGAATCGAGCAGGAGATCCTCCAGCGTGCGTCGAGATGACTCCGAGCGCGTGTGGACATCCTGTTGGAGAGTGTCGAGACGAGACACTTTCCCTTCGTGTGGACAACCCAAAGCGGACCTTTGACAGCGAATCTCAGGCGCGAGGCACGAGCACTTGGCGGACGGTGACGGCAAGCGACAGGCGGATGGAAAGTTCTCCACCCAAGCCTCTGAGACGCAAGTCCATGTTTGAGAGCCTCTTAGGTCGATCTTTCGCGGGCTTTCCCCAAACGGACAGGGTCTTTAACTAGGGAAGAAGAGATTTCTTCCTTCAGAAGAGTTCCTTTGCGCCCGATGCGCAAACGGTCAAGAACCATCATGCGTTGTTCTTGAAATCGACCGAGAACCGAGGCACATCTCTCCGTGCGTGTCGTGTGGAGAACTGTGGATACACGCAGCATCGGCATCCACACGGTTTGCGCCGGTCATGTGGATAAGTCTTGGCAGGACGGGCAGAAAGTGGTCGTGCGAGCGACGACCGTGCAGACGGAAAGTGGCAGTCCGCAGGTGAGGCATGGCTGACCGCCCCTGCCGTACACCGCGTGGAGCTGGACGGCGGCGCCAGGGTTGCCCAAGGCGTCGAAGTAGTCCTGGAGGGTTGACCCGCCAGCGTCCGCCGCCTTTGAGAGGATGGAGCGGAGAGCCTTGGCGAGGGAGGACACCTCTGCGGACCTGAGCTGGTTCGCAGGGCGCAAGGGGTTGATTTGACTCTTGAAGAGGGCCTCGTCGGCATAGATGTTCCCGACGCCCGCCACGATCGATTGGTCGAGGAGCGCAGCCTTCACCGGCCGACCCGTGCGGGCGAGATTCAGAGCCAGGGCGCGCGCGCGAATGCCCAGCGCGTCCGGGCCGAGCAGGGACCACGCTGCGCGAAGAGCGTGCATCGATGCGTACGGCGTCAGTCCGCCGAAGCGGCGAGGGTCGCGGAAGGCAAGCGTGCAAGAGGTTCGTTGTGGCGACAGCTTGTCCGAGTGAGATTCGTCGGGGTCTGGCTTGTAGGAGGTCGGCACAGGCTCGAGCGCCCAGAGCACATGCCTGTGCCGCGCCTGCATGCCCGAGGGCGCGCGGCCTTGGTCGATCGACATCGAGCCCGTCATCCCCAGCTGGACCACCAGCACCCTTCCGTCCGCAGCCTCGATCGCCATCTGCTTGCCGTGCCGATGGAGCGCTGCGACGACCGAGCCCTCGAGAAGCGCCCGTTCGAGCGGCGCTGCATCGCGAGCCTTCACCACGCTGCGGCGTCGGACACGGACCGCGCCAAGGCGCGCACCGACGAGCCAAGGCGCAAGAGATCGGCGAAGGTGTTCGACTTCCGGGAGTTCGGGCATGCGTTGTCCGATGATGGGGAAGGCGGAACCGTATACTCGACCCTGGCTTCGTGGCCTGGGTTTGCGTCTCTGAATCGAGGCGGTCGGCCAGAGCGGTCGGCCAATCAGCGAGGAAACACATGCAGAGCAACCATGCGGACACGACGGGGACGAAGACCAGCCAGTCGACGCTCCCCCTGCCCGCCGTGCCCGCGTTGTCGCCCAGCTGGTCTGACAAGGTCGCGGCTGTCGCAGAGGTCCGCAGGGCGGTCGAGTCTGTGCGGCGCGAGGTCCACAAGTCGATCGTCGGCCAGGACTCCGTCGTAGAGCAGGCGATCCTCGCCATCCTCTGCGGCGGCCATGCCATCGTCGAGGGCGTGCCCGGCCTTGCGAAGACGCTTCTCGTCTCCAGCCTTGCGCGCACGCTGAGCCTCGGATTCTCGCGCGTCCAGTTCACGCCCGACCTGATGCCGAGCGACATGACTGGCACCGAGGTGATCCAGGAGGACAAGGCGACGGGCGCACGCACGCTTCGCTTCGTCAAGGGACCGATCTTCTCGAACATCGTCCTCGCAGACGAGATCAACCGCACGCCGCCGAAGACCCAGTCTGCGCTTCTCGAGGCAATGCAGGAGCGGCAGGTCACGGTGAACGGCGTCCAGTACCGCCTGCCGAACCCGTTCTTCGTCCTCGCGACGCAGAACCCGATCGAGCAGGAGGGAACCTATCCGCTTCCCGAGGCGCAGCTCGACCGCTTCATGCTGAACATCCGCGTGAGCTATCCGAGCGAGGCCGAGGAGCTTGAGATCGTCTCTCGCACGACCTCGACGGGTCTCGACGAACCGCAGCCGATCCTCTCGGGCGAGGACATCGTGCGCATGCAGGCGCTCGTGCGGGAGATGCCCGTGGCCGATCATGTGATGCGCCACGCGATCCGCATCGTGCGCGCGACGCGCGTGCGCGAGGAGGGCGAGGCGCTCAAGGTCTGCCGCGACTATCTCGAGTGGGGCGCAGGGCCGCGCGCGAGCCAGTTTCTGGTGCTTGCTGCCAAGGCGCGCGCGCTTCTCGAGGGCGCCACGCATGTCACGGTCGACCATGTGCATGCGATCGCGCTGCCCGTCATGCGCCACCGCATCGTCACGAACTTCAACGCGGAGGCCGATGGCGTGAAGGCCGACGATGTCGTCGGTCTGATCCTCGACTCCGTGCGCGCCGACGGATCGTCGCGCGCGCTCGACGCAGTCACCCGCTGAGCGTGCGCGGGCGGCGGCGGCAGCAGCGCCGCGCCCCCAGAGGAGAATCCGCCGTGGAACCAGGCCGCGCCGCATCAACCGAACGAGGCCGCGAAGGCGCGGCGTCGCGTCCGATGCGCGCCGAGCAGTATCTCGCGCCCGAGACGCTCGGCCAGCTCGCGCCGTTCGAGCTGCGCGCGCGCATGATCGTCGAGGGAATCATGAGCGGCATGCACCGCTCGCCCTATCAGAGCCTCGCCGTCGAGTTCGCCGAGCACAGGCAGTATGCGCCCGGCGACAGCATCAGGCAGATCGACTGGAAGGTGTTCGCGCGCACCGACAAGACCTATGTGAAGCGCTATGTCCAGGAGACGAACCTCGATGTCGTCGTCCTCCTCGACCGCTCGAGCTCGATGCGCTTCGGCACGCTCGCCGTGAAGAAGGGCTGGGGCGGCACGGACGCAAGCCGTGCGCGCGGCGTCTGGACGAAGTTCGACCACGCCACGGCCGCTGCCGCGGCGATCGCGTATGTCTGCCTCCACCAGGGCGACCGCGTCGGGCTCGCGCTCTTCGACGAGGAGCTGCGCTCGCAGGTGCGGCGCTCGAGCCAGCGCGACCAGTGGCGCTCGATCGTCGGCGTGCTGAGCGGCGAGCCCGTCGAGGGCCGCGCGCGCATCGGACGCAGCGTCGACCAGATGGTGGCGCGCACGCAGAACCGCGCGCTCTTCGTGATCCTGTCGGACTTCCTCATGCCGCTCGACGAACTTCGCGGCGCGATCGCGAGGCTTGTCCACCGCGGCCACGATGCGATGCTCGTGCAGACGCTCGACCGACAGGAGCTCCGCTTCGACATCGACACGCCCGCGCTCTTCGAGGATCTCGAGGGCTCGGGCGGAATCGAGGCCGATCCGCGCGCCGTGCGGGCGACCTACCTCGAGCTCGTGCGCGAGCATGTCGAGGGCGTGAACCGCATCGCGCGCGGATTCGGCGCGGATGCGGTCGTCTGCGACACCCATGAGGCGATCGGCCCCGTGCTTGCGGCGCTCCTCGACCGCCGCATGAGCTTCGCGGGGAGGCGCGGCGGATGAACTTCCTTCATCCAGGACTCGCCCTTGCGGCCGTCGGCGCGATCGCGCTGCCGATCCTCATCCATCTCCTGTTCAGGCGCCGCCGCGTGCCCATGGACTGGGCGGCGATCGATCTCCTGCGCGAGGCCGTGCGCCGCACGACGCGGCGGATGCGGCTCGAGCACTGGACGGTTCTCGCGCTGCGGTCGCTCGCGGTGCTTGCCGCGGGCGTCGGCCTCGCTGTTCCATTCGCGGGCGGCGGGTCGCTGCTCGAGGACGGGTCGCGGGCCTGGATCGTGGTTCTCGACGATGGCGCGACGAGCGGCGCGATCGTCGGCAGCGAGGCCGAGTTCGACCGTGTGCGCGCAGAGGTGCGACGCGCGCTCGAGTCCGCGGGCGCGCGCGATCGGCTTGCGCTCGTGCTCGCGTCCGCGCCGCCGCGCCTTGCCCTTGCGCCGACGGGCGACCGCGATGCCTTCGCGCGCGCCCTCGACGGCGCTGCGCCGAGCGAAGTTCCCGCCGATCTCTCCGCTGCGATCGCGCTTGCGCGCGAGACGCGGCAGTCGATGGCCTCGCAGGCGGGTGCGCCGCGCCGCGCGACGGTGCTTGTGGCAAGCGCGTTCCGCGCAGGAAGCATCGAGGCGGGCGGCGAGGCCGTGCGCGGGACGAACGGAAACGACGACATCGTCGCGCTGCGACCCGCGACCGCAGCGC
>JBIKTI010000191.1:0-5479 GCA_044348205.1 Phycisphaerales bacterium
CCGCCGCGTTGAGAAGCCGGTCGACGCCCGGCTTCGCGCCCGCCGCGAGGCAGGTCCCGATCGGAACGGGCATGTCCTGCGGCACGCGGTAGACCTCGCAGGCGAGCTGGTCGCGCAGCGTGGCGACCAGCGCGTCGCCCGTGGCGCGGTCGACATCTGCGACGAGGACGGCGGCATCGGGCTCCGCGCCGATCAATTCGAAGAGCCGCGTCGCGGCCTCGATCGCGGCGGCGAGGTCCTCGCGCGCAACGAACACGACCTCCTCGGGGTCGCCCGACTTGAAGAGGCCGAGCTTGATCCGCGTGTTGCCGACTTGGATCGCGAGAACGGGGGGCTGGTGCGGAGGCATCGACATGGCGGGGTCCTGATGGCGCGCTGCGGGAGGCCGTCAGCGCGCGGCCGATGCGGGCTCCCGCGGCTGCGCGATCGCCTCGCGCATCGCGGCGAAGAGGGTACGCGCAACGGGCCCCGCGTGCCCGCAGCCGACCGCGCGGCCATCGAGGGTCACCACAGAGCTCGCGAGACGCCTGCTCGAGGTGATGAGGATCTCGTCGGCCCGCGCGAGCTCCGCGAGGGTGATCGTGCGGACCTCCGCGCGGACGCCCGCCGCACGCGCGGCGTCGAGGAGGTCGATGCGCGCCGTGCCATGGAGGATGGGCGGCTCCGCGTCGACGGGCGGCGTGGCCAGCACGCCGCCTGTCACGATCGCCACATTGGAGTACGCGCCCTCGCCGACGACGCCGTCGCGATGGAGGATCGCCTCCTGCGCGCCCGCGTCGCTCGCATCGAGAAGATGCAGGATGTTGCCCATGAGGGAGAGCGTCTTGATCTCGCAGCGGCGCCAGCGCAGGTCCTCCGCCGTGATCGCGGCGACTTCCTGCGGTGCGGCGAGCGCCGAGAGCGGTTCCGCGGGCGAGGCCATCGCCATCACCGTCGGTCGCAGCCGCTCCTGCGGCACATGTGCGCGCGTGCGGCCTGCGCCGCGCGTGACCTGCAGGTAGACGACCGCGTCGTCGAGACCGTTCGACGCGAGGAGTTCCGCACAGAGCGCTGGAACGGCGCCCGCGTCGAAGCCTTCGATGCGCGCGAGCGCGAGGCTCCTTGCAAGCCGCGCGACATGGGCCTCCATGCCGACGCCGCGGCCCGCGAAGAAGCGCACGAGTTCATAGACGCCGTCGCCGAAGAGGAATCCCCGGTCGAGCACGCTGATGTGCGCGTCGGCCTCGTCGACGAGTGAACCGTTGAGATGGATGAGCACGGGAATCCGTTCCTCGCGCATGGGCGCGACGCCGCGAGTCTACCACCGCACCGATTCAGCCGTTCCGCGCCGCGCGCACGAAGCGTTCCATGCGCGCGGGGTCGAGCGGGTTCCACCAGCGGCCGTCGACCTTGAGGTCGCTTCCGACGATGACGGCGTCGGCCGAGGACAGGACCTCGCGCACGCTCGAGGCGGTCGCGCCGCTGCCAGCAAGCACGGGCAGCGCGCACGCCTTGCGCGCGGCGGAGAGATCGGAGATCGGCGTGGCCACGCCCGTCGCGTTCCCCGTGACGACGACGCCATCGGCGCCGAAGAACTCCGCCGCGTGCGCGTGGTCGGCGAGGGAGGTGTCCGCTGTCAGCGCGTGCGAGGAGTGCTTCTTCTTGATGTCGCAGAAGATCGCGACCCGCTCGGCGCCAAGCGCGCGGCGCAGGCGGAGCAGGGGCCCAGCGGACGCTTCAGCGAGCAGGCCTTCATCGGCGATCGACGCGAAGACGAAGCCTTCCGCGCGGATGAACGCGCAATCGGCTGCGAGCGCGACGGCGAGCGCCGCCTCGTTCGCGCCCGCGAGGACCTGCACGCCGAGCGGCACCGAGACGGCCGCGCGCACCTCGCACGCCGCGCGCGTGAAGGCGGCCACGACCTCGGGGCCGACCGCGCGCGGAAGATACGGCGCGTCGTGCATGTTCTCGAGGAGGATCGCGTCGAAGCCAGCCGCAGCGAGCGCCTTCGCCTCTGCGACCGCGTGCGCTGCGATCTCACGCGGCGAATGGGCGGCGCGGGGCGAACCTGGAAGCGGCAGGAGGTGCACCATCGCGACGATGGCGCGCGGCGCGCCGAGGATCGAGGCGATCGGTCGAGGCTGGTAGGGCTTTGTCATGGGAGGTTCGTCCATCATCGCGCGCCCTTCGGCGCCGTGTCGGCGGGGAGTGTGCGCACCGTTCCGTCTCCGCGCATCGCTGGTCCGCGGGCGTCGAGGATCGCCGCGTCGACCCGGCGCAGGAAGCCGTCGCCGATGCCGCGGCGGAACGCGAAGCAGGCGTAGTCGTCCTTGAGTCGCGCAGCGGCGAGCGTGAACTCGCGGTCGTTGCGGATGGCGATGGCGAGCTCGTCCTGCGGCGCGACGACTGCGTTCACGGAGCCGTCGCGGAGGAGCGCGACGGCGTCCTCGACGGAACCGGAGCCGATGCTCGGCACATCGTTCGACGCGAGCCAGTCTGCGGCCTCGCTGCCGCGCGGCGCCGCGACGCGGATCCCGCGCAGGTCGCTCGCCGAGTGGATCGTCCGGGTCGAGAGCGATCCAACGGTGATCGCGGAGACGATCGTCGCCGTCAGCACAGTGAGGAGGACGAGCGACACCAGCATCCACGCCGCGGCGAGCAGCCGTCCGAGCACGGTCTGCGGCACCTTGTCGCCGTAGCCGACGGTCGCGAGCGTGACGACCGACCACCACAGCGAGGCGCCGACGCCCTTGGTCACGCCGCGGTCGAAGTGCGGGTTGCGGTGCCGCTCGGCGAGCCAGACGGCGCACGCCGCGATCAGCACGAACACGCCGATCACGATGACGAGGTGGCGCTGCGGCGTGCCGAGCAGGCTCAGGAGGACCGTGCCGAGGCTGTCGAGCACGCCTTCCGCGTCGCGCGCGGCCACGCCGAGCCCGACTGTGGCGACGGGGTGCGAGAAGTCGAGCGACGCGAGGAGATCGCTCGAGGGAACGATCGGCGACGCGCACGCATCGAGCCTTCCCTCGGCGAGGTCGCGCAGGACCGTTGCCTCGTCCGCGGCGTGGTATTCGACCTCGACGCCGAGCCGCGCAGCGACCTCTGCGAAGAGCCGCACGCCCTCGCCGCCCCAGCGGCCGTCGCCAAGCGGCTCGGAGAAGGGCGGAAGGTCGAAGATGCCCACGCGGAGCGTCGCGGGCTCCGCGGACGCCACGATGGGCGGGTCCACGATGGGCGGGTCCACAGGTGGATCGGTCGGGTGAACCGCCAGAAAGGGCATCGGTGCGAGTGTAACGGGCGGGCGGCACGACACCTGCGGCCGCACGCACGCGTCGGTTGAAGCGGCGGGGGAAGCCTCCTATCCTCCGCCCCTTCCCCTACGGAGACACCCATGGCAGTCCGCATCGCAATCAACGGTTTCGGCCGCATCGGCCGCCTCGTCCACCGCATCGCCACGGCGCGCGGAGGCTTCGAGATCGTCGGCGTGAACGACCTCGTGCCCGCGGACAACCTGGCCTACCTGCTGAAGTACGACACCTCCCACGGCCGATTCGACGCCGAGGTGAAGGTCGACGGCGACGGCATCTTCGTCAACGGGAAGAAGACCACCTGCACAGCGGTGAAGGACCCCGCGCAGCTTCCGTGGAAGGCGCAGGGGGTCGACTATGTGCTCGAGTCGACTGGTCTCTTCACGGCCGCCGAGGACGCGCGCAAGCACCTCGACGCGGGCGCGAAGCGCGTCCTGATCTCGGCGCCGACGAAGAGCGAGAAGGAAGTCCCGACCTTCGTCCACGGCGTCAACTGCTCGAAGTACGACCCCGCCGTGCACACGATTCTCTCGAACGCAAGTTGCACCACGAACTGCCTCGCGCCCGTCGTCAAGGTGCTCCTCGACCACTGCGGCATCGAGGAGGGGCTCATGACGACGGTGCACGCGGTCACGGCCACGCAGCCGACGCAGGACGGCCCGTCGAAGAAGGACTGGCGCGGCGGCCGCAACGCGTACATGAACATCATCCCGAGCTCGACCGGCGCCGCGAAGGCGTGCGCGCTCGTGCTGCCCGAGACGAAGGGCAAGCTCACTGGCATGAGCTTCCGCGTGCCGACCGCGAATGTCTCGTGCGTCGACCTGACCTTCCGTCCGACGAAGGCGACCAGCATCGAGGCGATCAACGCTGCGATGAAGGCCGCGAGCGAAGGCCCGCTCAAGGGCATCCTCGGCTACACCGACGAGGAGGTCGTCTCGAGCGACTTCATGAGCGACCCACGCAGCTCGATCTTCGATTCGAAGGCGGGCATCCAGCTCTCCGACCGGTTCTTCAAGATCGTCAGCTGGTACGACAACGAGTTCGGCTATGCGACGCGCTGCGTCGACATGCTGGCCATGATGGCGAAGAAGGACGGGAAGGCCTGACAGCGCCTTGCGGCCGCGATGCAGCGGGGTAGCATGGGCTGATGGTCCCCGCTCCGCTCGCAGCGCTCGTGTTCGCAGTCGGTTCTTCGGTCGACCTCGAGCAGGGATACACGCTGCGCGTCTACGAGATCGGGCGTCCGCTCGACCGTCTTGCGCGCGTGGCGGAGGACGCGACGCCCAACATCGACCGCCTCGAGGACCGCATCGATTTCCGCGACGAGGAGTCGCTCGTCGGCAGGGACGGGCCGCGCGAGCGCTTCGCTGTCGAGGCGATCGGCTACCTCGAGATCGCGGAGGCGGGGGAGTACATCTTCGAGCTGCGCTGCGACGACGGCGGCCGCCTCGAGATCGATGGCAAGCCCGTCGTCGTGCACGACGGGATCCACGCTGCGATTCCCAAGGAGGGCGCCGTCACGCTCGCGTCGGGGCTGCACCCGTTCCGCATCGACATGTTCGAGAACGAGGGCGAGAGCGCGCTCATCCTCAACTGGCGGACGCCCCGAAGCGGGCGCTTCACGCTCGTGCCGCCCGAGGCATTCCGCACCGAGAAGGGCGTCACGCGCGTGGTTGCGGCTGGCACCAGGATCTACAAGGACGGCCGCGAGAACGCCCGTCCAGGCGACGGCCTGCCGATCGAGGCCGCGCATCCGATGTTCGTGGTCGAGCCGCTGCGGCCTGCGGGCTTCGAACCGCGGGTCGGCGGCATGGCGTTCCTGCCGGATGGCCGCCTCGTCGTCAGCGACTTCGAGCCGATGAACAACGGCGAACTGCGCTTGAAGCCCAACGGCACGCTGTTCGTCCTCTCGAATGTCGTCGGCGGCACGCCCGAGACCGTGAAGTTCGAGAAGCTGCCCGGCGAGTACCACGACCCGTGCGGCGTCGTCGTGGTCGACGGCGACATCTACATCTCGCACCGCCCCGGCATCGACCGCCTGCGCGACCTCGACCACGACGGCGTCTTCGAGACGCACGAGGAGTGGGCGCGCCCGTGGGTCGGCGACAACTACCACCACTTCAGCTTCGGCCTGAAGGAGAAGGACGGCTGGATCTACGGCACGCTGTCGACCTCGATCTACTTCGGGAACA
>JBIKTI010000192.1:0-5460 GCA_044348205.1 Phycisphaerales bacterium
CCGTTCCGCATGCTGAAGCATGCGGGCACCCCTGATTTCGGTCCCGCCAAAGGGAGCGGCCGCAGCCGCGACCGCTCAAACCATGAGTGCCCGCAGACGCGAGTCTGCGGAACCGTTCGTGTCGGAGTCGACGGAGAATCCCCGCAGCACCAAAGCGAGCGAAGACGAGCGACCTGCGGCGTGACGAGCACCAAAGCGAGCAAGTTGCGAAGCAGGTTGCGAGCGACCGACGGCGTCACGAGCACCAAAGCGAGCAAGTTGCGAAGCAGGTTGCGAGCGCTCAAGCAAGCCCGAGCCGGGCCTTCTTCGCCTCCCACTCGGCCGTCTCGCGCTTGTTCTCCGTCGCGAGGGGCTTCCCCGTGCGGATCGCGTCGATCTCGAGGCCCGTCAGGTGCATCGCGTTCAGGCGGTAGTCCTCGAACGCCTCGCACGCGACCGGCACGATCGGCTTGATGAGCTCGTACATCGCCTTCGCGTAGTCCTGGATCTCGATCTGCGCGTGCGGATCCATGCGGAGCGACAGGAAGTGGAAGATGTTGTGCAGGTCGCACTTCCAGTACCACTCTGTGTAGACGCTGACGGGCAGCACCGCGCGGGCAAGCTCGCGCGCGACGCCGCGCTCTGTCAGGTCGAGGTACTTCGCGTAGTTCGCCTCGGCGCCCTCGAGGAGCTTGAGGAACTCCTCGGCCGTGCCCGCGTCGATCGCACCGTCGCCGCCCTGGCGGTTCGACTTCGACTGCTTGCGCACATTCTCGATGTCGGGCCGGTAGAAGCGGTCGGGCATGATCGAGTAGCGCGCGCTGTACTCGTTCACATTCGCGGTGCGGTGGCGGATCCACTGGCGCGCGATGAAGATCGGCATCGCGATGTGGAACTTGAACTCGACCATCTCGAACGGCGTCGAGTGGCGGTGGCGCATCAGGTAGCGGACGAGGCCGCGGTCCTCGCTGACCATCTTCGTCCCCTGCCCGTAGCTGACGCGCGCAGACTGGACGATGGCGCTGTCTGCTGTCTGCCCCTCGGGGACGAGGCGCGGCATCGCGTCGACGAGCGCGATGAACCCATGCTCGTGGATCGGGATCGACCAGCGGCTCGCGCCGCCCATCACATCGCCGAGCGGCGTCTCGGGGAGCGACTTCTCGATCGGCGCGGGAGCGCTCGCGGGCGTGACGGCGAGGTCGGACATAGCGCGCAAATCTAGCGAAAACGCGCGTTCGCCGCCCCTACTTCTCGCCGCGGATCCGCTCTGTCATCGCGTAGAGCCAGTTGCCGACGGTGGGAACCGTGCCCTGCAGCGTGGGAAGCCCCTTCGGCCGCAGGATCGGCTGCACATCGCGCACGATCGGCCACTCGACCTCGACCACGGCGAAGCACTCGTCGAGCGTGCTCGGCCGGGCCTGCAGGACGACCTCCGCAGCACCCTCGTCCGCGGGGAGGGCGGGCGCAAGTTCGCTCCGCGACATCGGATAGACGCGCCCGCCGATCGCACGCGGCGGGTGCGCAAGCGACTCAGGAAGACCGCCCTCAGCGAAAGCGCGAAGCTCGGCCTCGCTCGTGGGGAAGCCGTCGTTCGCGTCCGCGTAGGCGAGCACCGCCCAGGCGAGGTCGCGCAGCCGCGCATCGGTCGTCGCGGCCTGCCCGCGCACGCCGCCGACCACGCTCCACGACCAGAAGACCGTCGCGACCATCGCCACGGCGAAGCAGGCGACGAGGGCAAGGAAGATTCTGCGGCCGCGGTTCGAGATTGGCATGAGGGCGACTTGATTCGGGGGCGGGCGCCGGACGGGCGTGTGGCGTCGAGGATAGGCGCGCCATGGAGCGGGTTCCGCCCGACGGCGCGAAACCCGCATCAGGAGCGCTACATGCGCGCGTTCGCAAGCCTGATGCGCTGCTTCTTGCGGCGCGGGTCGGCCTCGGGCACGGCGGAGAGCAGCGCCTGCGTGTACTCGTGCTTCGGCGCGTTGATGATCTCGTCGCGCGAGCCCTCCTCCACGATCTTGCCGTTGTACATCACGGCGATGCGGTCGCAGATGTGGTGGATGACGGCCATGTCGTGCGAGATGAAGAGGTACGAAAGCCCCATCTCCTTCTGAAGGTCGCCGAGGAGATTGAGGATCTGCGACTGGATCGACACATCGAGCGCGCTCGTCGGCTCATCGCAGACGATCAGGCGCGGCTGGAGGCTGAGCGCACGGGCGATGCCGATGCGCTGGCGCTGGCCGCCGCTGAACTCGTGCGGGTAGCGGTCGGCGGCCTGCTTCCACAGTCCGCACTTCACGAGCAGTTCCTCGACGCGCGCGCGCGTCTCGTCAGGCGACTTCGTGAGCCCGTGCACCTCGAGCGGCTCGCCGATGATGCCGCCGACGCGCATGCGCGGGTTCAGGCTGCCGCCCGGGTCCTGGAAGATGATCTGCATCTCGCGGCGGAGGTTGCGCAGGTCGAGCGCGCCCGCCGACAGCACATCGCGCCCGTCGAAGCGCACGCTGCCGCCCGAGTTCGGGATGAGCCGCAGGATGGTTCGGCCGACGGTGGTCTTGCCGCAGCCCGACTCACCGACGAGGCCGAGGGTCTCGCCGCGACGGACGAAGAAGCTCACATCGTCGACGGCCTTCACATGGCCGACCGTGCGCTGCAGGATGCCGCGGCGGATGGGGAACCAGGTCTTGAGGTTCTTCACCTCGAGGAGAATCGGCTGCTCGCTCTTCGGCTGGGTCGGCGCTGCGGGGTTCTTCATCGGATGGCTCCGCGGCCATGGTAGCGGAGCGCGTGGAGCAGATCAGCGCACATTGATGGCGATCTGCACGGCCTGCCCGTCGGGCAGGACGATCGTGAGCGGCATCTCGAACCGGCTGACGCGGCCCATGCCCGTCACGGCGCGGTTGACGCGCGTGTAGAACTCGTCGAGCGAGCCGACGGGCTGCCCGAACACGGCCGTGATCGTGCTGCCGACGGGGATGTCCTCCGCGAGCGGCGTGCCCTCGCGGAGCGACTCGATGACGACGCCACGGCGGAACGGAACACCGAGCGCGCGCGCGCGCGGCTCGGTCGCTGTCTCGAACTCGAGAATCCCCACACTGCGGAGCGCTGCGGGGAGATAGGGCGCGAGGCGACGCGCCGTGTCGAGCTCGTCGAGGGTGGCCACCATGTCGAGCGTCTCGCCTGCGGCGCCGTCGGCGCCGATCCTCCACACCGTGAAGCGCACCTCCGCGCCAGGGCGCTTCGAGCTCACGATCGCTGGCACCGCCGCGTCGCTCGCCACGCGCTGGCCGTCGATCGCCGTGATGACATCGCCGAAGCGGAAGCCCGCGCGCGCAGCGGGCGAGTCCTGCGTGACCTCGCTGACGATGGCGCCTTCGCCGCGGAAGCCGTCGATGATGGCGGCGAGCTGCTCGTTCCCGCGCATCGCGAAGCCGCGCGCGGCGTCGATCGACATCACGGCGACGCCGAGGAAGCCCTTGCGCACCTCGCCCGTCTCGATGATCTGCGTCACGATCGACTCGATCATCGACATGGGGATCGCAAGGCCGATGCCCGCGAACTGCCCTTGTCCGACAGAGTTTCCGCGGCCCGTGGCGATCGCCGTGTTCATGCCGATCACGCGGCCGCGGATGTTCGTGAGCGGTCCGCCCGAGTTGCCCGGGTTGATCGCAGCGTCTGTCTGGATGAAGTTCTCGTAGTCGATGTCCGCGAGGCCCGCGCTGCGGCCGAGGCCCGAGACGATGCCCGACGACATCGAGAACCGGAAGTCGAACGGCGAGCCGAAGGCGAACACCATGTCGCCCTGCGCGACCGAGTCGGAGTCGCCGCGCAGCGAGGGATGAAGCCCGCCAGACGCCACCTTGAGAACGGCGATGTCCGCGCGCAGGTCGAGGCCGACGACCTCCGCCTCGCGCAGCTCGCCGTCGAAGAACTGGACCTGCACGCGCTCGCTCGACTCGACGACATGTGCGTTCGTGACGATGTGGCCTGTCTCGTCCCAGATCCAGCCCGAGCCGCTCGAGGCGTAGGGCGCCGTGAACATGCGCCGCTGCATCGTGCTCAGGGTGCTCACATGGACGACGCTCGGCTCGACGAGCCTGGCCACGGCGCGGTGCGCGCGGTTGAGCTGCTCGAGGATCGGCTCGTGCACCTCCTCGCCGACGCCGCCCTTGCGGCCTTCTGCGCTTGCATCGGCCTTCTCGCCGTTCGCGCGTTCGCCCGCCTGCGCGACCACAGGCCCGGGCTCCGACAGGATGCGCGATGCGCGCGTGATGTTTGCGGTGGCCTGCGCGTCGTTCGCGCGGCGGATCGCAAGCGGCGCCGCGACCAGCGTGACGGCTGCAGCCGCGAGGACGACGAGGCCGGGGCCGATGAATGGAAAGTTCCGCGAACGCATGCGACGCTCCTGTGTTTGCCCGACGCTGTCACTGCGAGCCAGCGCGGGGCTCCCTGCGGGCGAGTCCCGCGAGGAAGGCGGTCCTTTCTTCGTCCGAAAGCGCGTACGGATGCTCTCCGAGCGCACCAGAACGCACTCTTGACTTCCAAGCCTCCGCCATCTCGGCGATCTGCTTGCCGAGATGGACGAGCGGCAGCGCGAAAGGCGGCTGCCTGTCGGTGAGGCCGAGAAGGTCGTGCGTCACCACCACCTGCCCGTGGCAGGCGGGGCCAGCGCCGCAGCCGATCACGGGCACGGTCGAACGCGCGACGATCTCCTCCGTGACCTCGACGGGCGTCGCCTCGACGAGGAGCATCGTTGCACCCGCGGCAAGCATCGCCTCCGCGTCCGCCACGATGCGCGCCGCGTCGCTCGCAGTCTTGCCAGCCGCGGAGTATCCGCCAGCCTGCTTCGCATGCTGCGGCCGCGAACCGATGTGGGCGACCACGGGGATTCCCGCGCGGCTCATGCGCGCGACGAGCGGCGCGAACGAGGCGTCGACCTCGAGCTTGACGCAGTCTGCGAAACCCTCGGTCATGAAGCGGCCCGCGTTGCGGACGCCCTCCTCGTCGCTCGCCTGGTAGCTGAGGAACGGCATGTCTGCCATCACGAGCGCGCGCGGCGCGCCGCGGCGCACGGCGGCCGTGAGCGCGACGAGGAAGTCCATCGGCGCATGCAGCGTGTTCGGGTGGCCGAGGATGACCTCTGCCGCAGTGTCGCCGACGAGGAGGACGGGGACGCCCGCGCGCTCAAGCCAGCGGGCCGTGGTGGCGTCGTAGCAGGTGAGCGCTGCGAAGGCCCTTCGCTCGCGCATCGCCCGCTGGAGCGTGCGGATCGTCACGGGGGCGATGGTCGGGTCAGGGCCTGGCCACGGGGCTGCGTCGGATCCAGCGGGCTTCGGCTCGGAGCCGCTCAGGGGACGGGTCGGCTGCATGGGGTTGGATGATAGATGGCGCGTGGTCCGAGAGTCGGGAGGGGGGCGATGCGACCTTCCGACCGGCCTGGGACGATCCCGAAAGCGCACCAGCACCAAAGCGCGCAAGTTG
>JBIKTI010000193.1:0-5448 GCA_044348205.1 Phycisphaerales bacterium
CGAGCGCTACTTCGATGCGATCGACGCGGCGCGCCTGCGCGGTGTCGACGACGCCACGAAGTCGGCGCTGCGGCGCATGATCGCGGCAGACGGCTACCCGATCGACGCGCGTGAGCGCGCGTTCGACCTCCTGCTCGAGACGGACCGCGCTGCGGTCGTCGCGGCGCTCGAGAACAGCCTGCCGCGGATGGGCGATGTCACCTGGCGCCGCCGCGTGTGCGAGCTGATCGGCGAGCGCGGCATGACCGAGCTCGTGCCGACCCTGATCCGCGCGTGGGCGAACACGGTGCCCGGCCTCGCGGGCGACGATGTGCGGCCCGAGCGCGCTGCGCTTGGAGCGCTCGTCGGCGAGCCGCAGGTCGGGCCGACGCTCCTCCGCACCATGCGCGAGGCGAACCCGCTGACGCAGGCGAACCTCCGCGCGCGCTGCTGGGAGCTCCTGATGAAGTCTGGCGACGCTGCGACCTTGCGCGCGCTGCTTGCGGACCCAGAGTCGATTCGCGACGACGCCATGCTCATCGACCTCTCGCGCGTCGCCGTGTCGCTCGGCGTCCTTCCGACCACGCGCGAGGAGATCCTGTGGGCGCGCGCCCTGTGCGCGCCGTCGCGCGCGGTTGCGTTCGACGAGGCGCAGGCCGCGTTGGCGCTGCTTCCCAAGGCGCGCCGCGAGGCGCTCGAGCTGCGCGCGATTCCCGCCGTCGTCGCGGCCGCGCAGAGACGGCCCTCGCTTCTCGAGGCGTCGGAGAGCGAGCTCTTCGCAGAGGTCGAGGCGCGCACGAAGGGCCGCAAGAAGGTCGCGCCCGACTTCACGGGCTATGGCGACGGGTTTTCGGAGACGCTCTACCAGGTGCGCGAGAAGCTCGTGTGGAGCGACCTCCTCGCGATGTGCCTCGCGCTCGACCTCCTCGACGAGCCCGCGCTTCTCACCCACCTCTTCGAGGTCGCGGACCGCGACCGCGAGGACCGCTCGACCGAGTACGGCGGCGTCGTCGCGCTCGGGGAAGGGGCGTCTGGCGAGTTCCTCGAGTTCGCGCCGCGCGCAAAGACGGGCGACCTCCGCTACGAGAGCCCGCAGGCGCTCTTCGACGCGCTCTACACGGGGCTCTTCCATGTGCATTTCCACGCGCAGAACTACGAGAACACGCGCTACGCGGGGCCGCACCTCGGCGACTTCGCCTTCGCCGACAGCTCGCGCGCGAACGGTCTCGTCTTCACCTTCCTCTCCGCGGATCTCCTCGGCGTCGACTTCTACCGCCATGGACGGGTCGTCGTCGACCTCGGCGGCGTGCGAAGGCCGCGCGGCTGACATGCGCGCGAGGCGGACGGGACGCTCCCGAGCGGTGGCGCCATGCAACTTGCCCTGATCTTCCAGCTTTCGATCGCGCTCCTCGCGGGTGAACTCGCTGGGACCAGCGGGCTCGGCGCGTGGACGGGCGCGATCGCCGCGGTGGCGGGGCCTGTTCTCGTGCTTGTCGTGGGCCGCGTGCTCGCGGCGCGTGCGGAAGCGAGCATGGACGCGATCGAGTCGGGCGGGCCAGAGCGCTTCTTCGCGTTCCAGTCGAAGGGGCCGTGGCTCGCGGCCTTCTGCATGGCGATCGGCGCGTCGAGCGAGCTTCCGCGCGTGGCGCCTGGCGCGCTTGGCGCGCTCGGCGTGTCCGCGTTTCTCTTCGCGTGCGGAATCGCCTCGATCCTCGCGGGCCATTGGAACGCGTGGCGGATCGAGCGACGGATTCGCGAGGCGACCATCATCCGCACGCTCGACGAGGCGCGCCCGCTTGTCCCGATGCCCTCACGCATGGCGTATGTTCTGGCGCAGGCACGCGCGGGGCTCTTGCCTATCCTCGCGCCGCTCGTCGTGCCCGTGGCGCTCTCTGAGGCGGGGCGTGCGATCGCGGCGGTGTATGCGCCGGGCGACGAGGCGATCGGGCAGTTCGCGGGGGCTGTCGCGGGAATCGCGATCGTCTTCCTGAGCGTTCCCATCCTCATTCCGCCGATCCTCGGGCTCGTGCGGCTTGCACCCGGCCCGTTGCGCGACGACCTCGAGGCGCTCGCGCGCGACGCGGGCGTCGGCGTGCGCGAGATCTGGGTCTGGCCGACCGACGGACTCGTGGCGAACGCGGCCGTGATCGGCGTCTTCCCTCGGCTCCGCTGCGTCATGCTCTCCGACGCGCTCCTCGAGTGCATGCCGCGCGAGCAGGTGCTCGCGGTCATGGCGCACGAACTCGGGCATGTGACGCGCAGGCACCTCCTCTGGCTTCTTCCCGTGATCCTCGCGTGCTGGTCGCTTGCTGGCTTCGTCGCGGCGCCGCTTGCGGAGTGGGCGTATCACGCGGTCGCGCCCGAGATGGGCGAATCGTCGCGCGAGTCGCTCGTCGGCGCGCTCGTCCTCGCGCGCGATGCCGCTGTGCTCGTCCTCGGGCTCGCGGCCTTTGGCTATGCGAGCCGCCGCTTCGAGCGGCAGGCCGACACCGACGCCGTGCGGCTCCTGAGCGAGCGCGCGGGAAGCGCAGAGGCGACGCCCGCAGCCGTGGCAGCGATGTCGGGCGCGCTTGCGTCGGTCGCGTTCCTGAACAGGGTTCCGCCCGAGCGGCCGAGCTGGCGCCACGGTTCGATCGCGTGGCGGCGGCGCTATCTCGCGACGCTTGCGGGTGCTCCGATCGGCGCGCTCGCGGTCGACCGCTTCGTGGCGTTCCTCGGGTGGAGCTCGGTGGTGATCGTGCTCGTTGCGATCGCGTGGAACTGGCACGCCGCAGCGACCGCCATGTCGGAAGGCATGTGACGGGTACACTCGCGCCATGCGCTTCACGAAGATGCATGGCCTCGGCAACGACTATGTGTACATCGACGGTTCGCACGATCCGTCGCTCGACCTTGCGCGCGCCGCGCGGCTTGTGAGCGACCGACACTTCGCGGTCGGAAGCGACGGGCTCATCGCGGTGTGCGCGCCGTCGTCGCGGGACGCCGACATCCGCATGCGCATGTTCAACGCAGACGGAAGCGAAGGCGAGATGTGCGGCAACGGCATCCGCTGCGTCGCGAAGTTCGCGGTCGACCGCGGCATGGCGAGCGCGAACCCGCTGCGCGTCGAGACTGGGCGCGGCGTGCTCGAGGTCTGGTGGGAGCGTGGCGCAGACGGCAGGGTCGAGCGCGCGAGCGTCTTGATGGGGGCGCCCATCCTCGAGCATGCGCGCATTCCCGCGCGCATCGAGGGCGTGGCGCCCGATGCGCGCGTGGCGGCGCGCGCGGTCGATCTCGCGCGATGGGGCGAAGGCTGGTGGCAGGCGGCGGGCGTCGAACCGCACATCACGCTTGTCTCGATGGGAAACCCGCATGTCGTCTTCGCGTGCGAAGACCCGTGGAAGGTGCCGCTTGAACTCGTCGGGCCGCGCATCGAGCGCGACGCGTGGTTTCCCGCACGCATCAACGCGCACTTCGTGCGGTTCGGGCCGCCCACAGGCGAAGCCGGGAGAGCACGCGGCGAAGCCGGGAAAGGCATCGCCGAGGCGCTCATGCGCACCTGGGAGCGTGGCTCGGGCATCACCCTTGCCTGCGGCACAGGCGCCAGCGCCGTGTGCGTGGCGGGTGTACTCCTTGGAAAGTGCGGCCGCACGCTCGAGGCGACGCTTCCGGGCGGCGCGCTCTTGCTCGAGTGGCCAGGGGAGGGCGAGCAGGTGCACATGACGGGGCCCGCGACAGAGGTCTACGAGGGCGAGTTCGATCTCGAGAGCCTGGCCGCGTCGCAGTCGTTGGCGCCGTCGACGGCAGGAGCGGCACATGTCTAGCGCGCTTTCAAGCGACGAGACCACGCTCGCTGCGTGGATCGCCTCGCGGCGCGCAGCGATGGAGCGCGACCTCGAGCGCTTCGTGGCGATTCCGACGGGAACGGGCCATGAGGTGGGGCTCGCGGAGTTGCGCGCCATCATGCGCGCGCGGCTTGAGGCGCTCGGCGCAGACATCGACGAGATTCCAGGCGACCCGCGGCCCGCGTGGATCGTGCAGCCGGGGCAGCGCGCGGATGCGCCGCCGCCGCCATCGCTTCGCGCGGCGAAGCACGGCGGCGCTGGCCGAAGCGTCCTCATCACGGGCCACCTCGACACCGTGCACGACCCGTTCGGCGCGTTCCAGACGCTTGCGCGCGAGTCGTCCGACCGCGCCGTCGGCCCTGGCGCCATCGACATGAAGGGCGGGCTCGTGGCGATGCTCTTTGCGCTCGAGGCGCTCGCCGCTGCAAAGGTGCCCGTCGCGTGGACGGTGCTCCTCAACTCGGACGAAGAGACGGGCAGCCTGCACAGCCAGCGCGCGATCCGCGCCGAGGCGCGCGCGTGCGCCGCGCGCGGCGGCTTCGGCCTCGCGATGGAGCCGTCGCTCCCCGATGGGTCGCTCGTCCTCGAGCGGCTCGGAAGCGCCACCTTCCGCATCGAGTGCGAGGGCCGCGCCGCGCACGCGGGGCGCGACTTCGCGCAGGGGGTCTCCGCCGTGAACGCGCTCGCCGCGAAGATCCTCGACGCCGCCAAGCTCGTCGACCTCGACGCGGGAACGGTCGTCAACATCGGGCCACTCGAAGGGGCGAAGGCGACCAACATCGTGGCCGACCGCGCCCGCGCGTGGGGCAACGCGCGGTTCCGCGACGCGGCGCGCGAGCAACTCGTGAAGGCGGGCCTCCTCGCGCTCTCGACGGCGGCCGATGCGCCCTTGCCTCGCACGCGGATCGAGTACGAGTCGAACCGCCCCGCGAAGCCCGAGACGGCCGCCGTGCGCGCGATGGCCGAAGAGGTGCGTGCGATCGGCGAGGCTCTTGGCCAGAAGGTCGGCTTCGGGAAGTCGGGCGGTGTTTCCGACGGAAACCTCATGCAGGCGGAGGGGCTTCCGACGCTCGACACCATGGGCCCCAGGGGCGGCAATCTGCACCGAACCGACGAGTACATCGACCTCGACTCGCTGGCGCCGCGCGCCGCGATGCTGGCCATTCTTCTCGCCAGGGCAACGAAAGGCTGATAACCACGCGAATTCGCTTCGCCTAGGCTACAGCCACCCCGCATGGACGGACGAAAACAGTCCCTGTCCGCGCGGGTCGCCCGCGCGCCGCCATTTGAGAATCCCATGCACTCCACGCTCGACTCCACAGAGGCGCTCGGCGCCTCGCTCCGTTCCAACGCCGCCATCGACGCAGCGATCCGCGACATCGTCGCCGAGGTCGCTGCGAAGAGCCGACAGCTCACGGGGGCCCGCCCCGCGCGCGATGGTGCGAAGGAGACGCTCGCGGGCTGGCTCAAGCGCGCCACAGAGGTGCGCGGACGCGGCCCGCTGTACCCCTATCTCGGTTCTGGGCTCGGGAACGGCGCGCTCGTCGAGCTCGTCGACGGCAGCGTCAAGTGGGACCTCATCAACGGAATCGGCGTCCATATGTTCGGGCACAGCGACCCTGGCCTGATCGAGGCGTCGCTGCGC
>JBIKTI010000194.1:0-5417 GCA_044348205.1 Phycisphaerales bacterium
ACCTCTTCGGCAAGGGCGGCGCGGAGATCATGGCGCACTCGATGGGCCTGTCGTTCCTCGGCGCGATCGCCATTCGCCCCGCGCTTCGCGTCCACAGCGACCGCGGCACGCCTCTCGCGAACTGGAACGACGCGCGCCTCGGCGCCGAGCTCGACCTCGTCGCGCGCAACATCGCAGCGCGCGTCTCGACCCTCGCCTACCAGGGAACGCTCATCCAGCCGACGATCAGCGTCCGCTGAGGCCGCCGTCGGACGCGGCCTGCGATCCGAGGTAGTAGCGCACAATGCGCTCGTCGATCTGCCGCATGTCGACGAGCATCAGCGCGTCGACCACATCGCCGAAGTCGCGGTCGAGGTTGAAGGCGAGGAGCCGCGCGTTCAGCCTGAGGTAGTGGCGCAGCAGCACGGGCACGGCGCGCTTGCCTCGCTCGATCTCGTCGACGAGCCGCTCGAGCTGCCCGAAGTCGGACGCCGCGACGGCGCGCTCCTGATCTGTCCATGACGAGATCCCGCGACGCGCGGGTGGCGTGCGAGGCCGCACCTGGCGCGCGAAGGGTGCCGCGAGCCGATGCCGCTCGAGGAACTCCATGATGAGCTCCTTCGAGGTCGAGTCGTAGTCGTTCGAGATGCTCACGGGCCCGAACATGCGATAAAGGCCGTGGCGCAGCAGGAAGAGCCCGATCCCCTTCCAAAGAAGCGACAGCGGCAGCGGCTGCCGCTGGTACTCGAGCCGCACGAACGAACGGCCGAGCTCGACCGCGTCGCGAAGTTCCTCGACGAGTTCAGGCGCATACTCGAAGAGCGTCGCCGAGTAGAGCCCGTCGACCCCAGAGGAGCGCAGGATCTCGTCGACGACGCCGATCCTGTAGCCGCCCACGATCTCGCGGTTCGCCGCGTGCCACACGACGATCTGCCAGTAGGTCGGGTCGAAGCGGTCGGTGTCGCTCGGCTTGCCGCTGCCCTCGCCGACCGCGCGGTAGGCGATCTCGCGCAGGCGCCCGATCTCCGCGAATCCCAGCGGAATCTGCGATGCGCGCACAGCGTAGGTTCGGAAGTCGCCGTCGCTCGAGAGGAGCGCCTCAGCGGGAAGCGCGTTGAACTCCGCCTCGAGCTGCGCGGGGGTCGAGGTGCACGAGGCGATCTCCGCCATCGCCTGCACCGTGCGCGCTGCGGGCGCGTTGCGCCGCAGGAGCTCGCACCGCCCGCGCACGAGCCTCGTCAGGCTCTCTGCATCGAGCGCGAGCCCGTCGGTCGACAGCGCGCGCCCCACGCGGAACTCGACCGCCGTGCCACGGCGCGAGATGAACTCGGCTGGCAGAAGCGCTGTCCGCAGCCGCGGGTGGACGAGACCCACAGCGTGAAAGACACTGCGATTGGTCCCTTCGCACCAGATGGGGACGACCTTGGCGCCAGCCTTGAGCGCGATGCGGGCAGGAACCGTCGACCACGGTGGATCGGCGGGGGTCCAGCGCCCCCATGCGACCGCGCTGACTTCACCCGCGGGAAAGGCGACGAGCGCCCCGCCCTTCTTCAGCCACTCGAACGCCTCGCGAATCGCCGCTGCGTTCCGCCGCGCCGCATCGCGCCCGCCGAACGGATCGACGAAGATGCAGTACTGCGCGAGGAACGGGAAGCGCGCCATCAGGCTGTTCGCGAGGATCTTGGTGTCGGCCCTGCGGCTGATCACCGCCCCGAGCAGCGCGGTGCTGTCCGCGCCGCCGAGCGGGTGATTCGAGCAGCAGAGGACAGGGCCGCTCGCGGGGATGCGTGCGAGCTCATCGGGGTCGATGCGCGGCTCGATGCGGGTCGCGCGGAGGATGCGCGCCATCAGGTCGAGGTCTGCGCCCTGCGCGGGCCGCCCTGCTGCGACCTCCTCGGCCATGCGGTCGATCTCGTCGAGCCCGAAGGCCCACTCCGCGAGTCGAAGCGGCGGATCGACCAGCGCAGAGAGCAACGAGCCTTCGGGCCGCGGAAGCCGCGCACCGACGAATTGGCTCGTTCCAGTCTGCCCGCTCTGCATGACGCCCTCCGACCGCAGTGTCCCACGCGGCACGCGCCGCGCAAGCCCTCGTCGAGGAAAGCGCGCGGATTCCACGAACTCCTGACATTCGCCTCACGGGGGCCGAACGGGTGCGCCGCCCCACCCGCCTGCGCCGATCAGGCGAACTCGCGGCGGAGCACCTTCAGGCCGTCGGCGAGCTGCTTGATGTGCGCGGGCTCGTGCGCGGCCGAGATCTGGACGCGCAGGCGCGCGTGGCCCTCGGGAACGACGGGGAATCCGAAGCCGATCACGAAGACGCCGAGCTCGAGCAGGCGCTTCGACATGGCGATCGCCTTCGCCGTGTCGTGGACGATGATTGGGCAGATCGCTGTCGGGCTCTGGAGGACCTCGAAGCCCGCCTCGCGGATGCCGGCGCGCGCGGCGTCGACATTGGCGCGCAGCTTCGCCACGCGCTGTGGCTCGCGCATCAGGACCTCGATCGCCTTGTCGGCGCTGCACGCGATGGTGCACGGCAGCGCGTTCGAGAAGAGCGTTGGGCGTCCGCGCTGGATCAGGAGGTCTATCGCCTTGCGCGAGCCTGCGATGTATCCGCCCGCGCCGCCGCCGAGCGCCTTGCCGAGGGTGCCCGTGATGTAGTCGATCTGCGTGCCCTTGAGCCCCTGGTGCTCGTGCGTGCCGCGGCCGGTCGCGCCCATCACGCCGGTGCCGTGCGAATCGTCGACGACGAGATACGCGCCGAACTCGTCGCAGAGCTTGCGCATCGCGGGGAGATCGGCGATGTCGCCTTCCATCGAGAAGACGCCGTCGGTGACCACCCAGATCGTGCCCGTCATCTCGGGGTTCGCGCGCGCCTCGGACAGCTTCGCGCGCAGCGACACGAGGTCGTTGTGGCGGTAGACGGTCTTGAGCAGGCCCTTCTTGATCACCGCAGCGAGGCGGATGCCGTCGATGATCGACGCGTGATTCAGTTCATCCGAAATGATGATGTCGCCCTGCTCGCAGAGCGTCGGGAAGATCGCCTCGTTCGCGTTCCAGCAGCTCGTGAAGGTGTACGACGCCTCGACGCCGTAGAACTCGGCGATGCGCGCCTCGAGCGAGTGGTGGCAGTCGAAGGTGCCGCAGATGAAGCGCACGCTCGCGGTGCCTGCGCCGTACCTGCGGATACCGTCGATCGCAGCGTCGACCACCTCGGGGTGGTTCGCGAGGCCGAGGTAGTTGTTCGAGCAGAAGCACGCGACCTCGCCGTAGCCCTTCAGCCTCACGGTCGCGTCCATCGGGCCTTCGATCGTCTGCAGGTGCTTCAGCTGCCCGTTCTGGCGGAGCGTCTCGAGGATCTGCTGGGTGCGCGAAGGAAATGTCGGGGCGGCGAGCGTGGTCATGGCGCGGAGTCTATCCAAGGCGGGCACCCCTTGGAGAGCTACTTCCGCTTGCCGATCTCTCCACCCTCCGCCTCCGCGAGCGCCTCCGCGAGCGCCTCTTCGGCGATCTCCTCCTCGAGCAGACGCACATCCTCGCGGAGGCGCTCGACCTCATCCGTGGGAAAGAAGAACGCCGATCCGATGTTCTCGTAATCGGTGGCGCGCTTCTTCTTCATCAGGAAGGTCTGCTTGACCTCGACGCTCGCCGGTCGAAAGCGGACGAGCGACATCTCGCCCGGTGTACGGGATGGGTGCAGGAAGACATCGAGCCATTCGTTGACCGAGTCGGGCGCGGGCTTCGCGAGGCTCTCGCGGAGGACTGCGACGTCGGAGAGTTGGGTCGAAGGGATGAGCAGCAGCCGCGGCAGCTGTTCCGGCTGCGTGCGCGCGATCAAGGTCGGCCTTCCGAACCACGCGCCGTTCGCCTCGTCGAAGAGGAATCCATGCGTGAACTTGGCGCACACGAGATTCGCGCCGACGGAGATGACGACGGCGGAGACCGCGGCGATTCCGAACAGAACCCAGAGCTGCCAGCCCGCCGGGAACGCGGCCTGCAAGTTGGTCCACAGCACCGAGGTATCGCAGACCATTCCCCACCAGCCCGAGATGAACCCCGTGGATCCCGCAGCCGGCACCAAGGCGAAGCACTGCGCGGCGCCACAGACGCCGCCGTACGCGAACGCGAGGCCGGCACCGAGACCGAGAAGGTAGACGAATCCATCCGACCGCACCTTCGCGAGCTTCGCGAGAAACGCGGTCGCCACGATCGCGACCGCGGCGCCGACGCAGAGCGCAAGCCCGATGCCCTTGACGACCGCCGACATGCGCGTCACGCCGCCCACCATCGGCGCAGCGAGCAGGCTTGAGCCGAAGCCCGCGACCATGCCGATCGCGATGGCGCCGATCGACGCGATCCACCAAGTTCCGAGCTGCCCGGAAGGCACATAGCGCGCGCCGTACTCCGCCTCGCGCGAGTCCGACGCGGTCCGCGACGGATCGATCTGCTCGTCCGCGTCCTCGTGCTGAGAGTCTGCGTGCTCAGAGTCTGCTTGCATCGCCGCACTTTACATCACGATGCGAAGTCGACCACCACCGCCTCGCGCTCGAGGCCCTTCGCCTCGAAGAACGCGAACGGCTTCAGCCCGCCGAGCCGTGCCAGCATGCTGTCGGGGACGACCGCGATGCGGGCGTTGAACGCCTTCACCATGCCGTTGTAGTAGGTGCGCGCGAGGGCGATGCGCGACTCCGTCCGCGTCAGTTCCTCCTGGAGCGCGAGGAAGTTCGCACCCGCCCTGAGGTCGGGGTAGGCCTCGGCGAGCGCGACCACTGCGGGCGCGATTCCCTCGACGGTTGCGCGGCCGTCGCGCACGGCCGCAGGGTCGACCGCGGCCTGCGTGCGCAGGAGCGCGAGGAGCCGCTGCGTGTCCGCCTCGTGCCCGCGCGCGCCCTTCACCGTCTCGGCGAGGTTCGGGATCAGGTCCGCGCGGCGCTTGAGCTCGACATCGATGTTGGCCCAGCCGCGGCGCACGCGCTCGCGCAGCGCGACGAGCGCGTTGAAGGTCATGACGGCCCAGAGCAGCGCGAGCGCAGCGAGGTATCCCGCGACTCCCATTCCGCCCCAGAGGGCGAGCACGCCCCGATCGCCCTGCGCCTCCCCCGCCACACCGATCACGCCGCCCGCCGTCGCCACCACGAGGCCGACGACTCCGAGCACCCATCCCGTCGTGCCGTAGCCGCGCGCGACATCGTCCTCGCTCCGCAAGGTGACGAGCGAGAAGCGCGCATCGCGGTCATGCGCGATCTCGGCCGCGACGACGTCGGCGCGCTGGCGCGCGCGCCCCATCACGAACACGGGCTCATGCAAGGGAACCGCTGTCTCGGAGAATTGCCGCGTGAAGGTCGAGTTCGCGATGGCGCCCGAGGGCCCGCGGCCGTAGTAGAAGGCGTGGCCGGGCCCGCAGGAGAGCGAGAAGACCGTGCGCCCCTCGACCGTCATCC
>JBIKTI010000195.1:0-5414 GCA_044348205.1 Phycisphaerales bacterium
GGCGGCGATCTCGTGCAGCGCGTCGATCAAGACATAGGTCTGCTCGTTGAGGTACTTCGAATCGCTCTTGACGCGCGTCGAGCCGTCGTCCTTCGGGCGGTTCGCGCGGGTGAACTTGCCCGACAGGACACCGCCGCGCAGCGGGCTCCACGGCGTGACGCCGAAGCCGCACTTGCGCGCCATCGGCATCAGATCGTGTTCGACCGTGCGCTGGAGCAGCGAATACTCGATCTGGATCGCGATCGGCTGCGTCCAGCCGCGGAAGACGGCCTCGTACATCGCCTGCACGCACACCCACGCGGGGTGGTCGCTGAAGCCCGTGTAGCGCACCTTGCCCTGCTTCACGAGCATGTCGAGCGACTGCATCGTCTCGTCGATCGGCGTGTGCACATCCTGGAAGTGGCACCAGAGGAGGTCGATGGAGTCGGTCTTGAGCCGCCGCAGCGAGTGCTCGACGGCGTTCATCATCGACTTGCGGCTCGATCCGCCGCCGTTCGGGTCGCCCGGCCACATGTTGCCGCCGAACTTCGTGGCGATGACGACGCGGTCGCGCTTGCCGCGGCCTGGACCGGTCGCGAAGTAGTCGCCGAGGATCGCCTCGCTGTGGCCCTTCGTGTACATGTTGGCGCTGTCGATGAAGTTGCCGCCGCGCTCGAGGTAGCGCGACAGGATCGCGTTCGAGGTCTCGACATCGGCGCCCATGCCCCATTCGGTGCCGAAGGTCATGGCGCCAAGGCAGAGCGGCGACACGCGCAGGCCCGAGCGGCCAAGGGTGACGAAGTGGTCCAGGGCGAGGCAGTTGACGGAGTCGGACATGCGGGCAGGGTAGCGGGTAGTCTTCGGCGCATGACGATTCCTGTGGCGCGCGCGAGCGACCCGGCGACCTGGACCGACGCCCATCTCCATGTGTGGGACGCTGCGGTGCTGGCGGCGCCGTGGTTTGCGCAGGCGCCGCAGTTCGCGGGGCGGTTCGATCTTGCGCGCTATACGGCGGAAGGCGGCGTCGGCGGGGGCGTGGTGTTCGTCGAGGCGGACATGGCGGTGGCCGACCGCCTGCGCGAGGCCGAGCTGTTCGCGCAGTGGGGCGCTGCGGGCGCGCGGGCGTTTGCGAGCGTGGCGGGCGTCGAGCCGGGCGTCGCGGGATTTTCCGCGGAACTCGACGCCATGCGCCGCGTGCACGGCGTGTCGGGCGCGCGGCGCGTCCTGCACGGCGGCGACATTCCGTTCGCGACCGAGCGCTTCGCGGGCGACCTGCGCGCGCTTGGCGCTGCGGGGCTGTCGTTTGACTTCTGCGTGCGCTGGACGGATCTCGCGCTCGTCGAGGGTTGCGCGCGCGCGGCGCCCGAGACGGTGCTCGTGCTCGACCACCTCGGCAACCCGCCGCTCCGCGCCGGCTGGGATTCGCCCGAGCGCGCCGAGTGGCAGCGGATCGTCGCGCGCGTCGCCGCGTGTGGCAACACGCGCGTCAAGTGGTCGGCGATGTTCGAGAATGCAGGCCGTGCGGTCACCGCCGGCGAAGCGCGCCCGTGGTTCGAGTGGTGCCTCGCCTGCTTCGGCGCCAGCCGCACGATGTGGGGCTCGAACTGGCCCGTGTGCTTCGCGAACGCGCGTCTCGCGCAATGGATCGACGCGAGCGCAACGCTTGCGGGCGCGCTCTCGCCCGACGAACAGTCCGCGATCCTCGGCGGAAACGCGGTGCGCGTGCATCGGATCCTATGACGAGCGGGTGCGCGCAGGCTTCAGGCGAAGCTGCGCTCCACCTCGCGCCTTCGCACGACGACTACCGCGCACGCTTGCGGAAGAGCCCGAGTCCGCCGAGGACGGCGAGAACTGAAGGCGCGGGCACGAGCGTGTAATGGAAGTCGTCCATGTAGAACCCTCCCTGACTGTTCGGTTGCGGGAACCCCGTGCGGAACACCACGCGATCGACTGCGACGCCCGGTGGCGGCGCAACGAAGGTCCGAGTCGTGAGAAAGATCGGCTGCCAATACGTGTAGGCGACCGTATTGCCGACAAAGCCTTGCATCGTGACGTTGAGCCCCTGATTCGGTTGGCTGTAGATCCGCGTGAACCAGGCTCCATCGAACGAAAAGAGCCCCCCGTCGGATCGGCTGAAGCTGAATGTCGACTGGCCTGAATTTACGTTCGGTCCTGTGCGAAGTCCGTACTCGCCGCTCTGGGTACACCAAGAGATTCCGGTCATCCCTGGTTGGTACGGAGGATCTTGCACCGCCTCTAGGACGCGCGTGTAGTACCAGGCGTTGTTGACGCCAAAGGGTCCATCGTTTGCGGTGTGCACTGCGCTCAGGATGAAGCCGTGATAGGCGTAGTTCGGCGTCAGGGGGCGAAACCCCGTGCCAGACTGTGCCTCTGGCTGGAACGGCGGCAGATCCTCGAAGTCGAGCATGTCGGCGCGCGCATCGGGCGCGGCGAGCCCGAGTGCGATCGAGACGGCGGCGCCCGTGACGCTGAATCGCATGGCGAGTCGGTGCGTCCGCTGATTGTTGCGACGGTCATTCACGGTCGTGATCCTCCATCATTTGGCGCATCATCGCGCTTACACAGGTGCACACGGCGTCCACCGACTCGGGCGGCGCCGTCGAAATCCACTGCGTGAAGTCCTCGGTGTGCTCGAAGCCGAATGCGCCGATCGCGGACCGCATGCACTCTTCCGCGCGAGCGGTGTCGACCTTGAGATCCGCGCCGGTCTCTGGACAAGACTCGCCGGGCTGCAGCATGCAGATGGACCTTCCATTCTCCTGCTCCCCGTCGGCCGGCAGGAGCAGTCGGATGCCGCCGCCGGTCCACCAGTTGAGCAGCATCGTGAGATCCGCCGCACCGACCGACTTGTCCCAGTTGAGATCCGCCGCGACTTGCGGCGCGTCTCCCTCGTACGGACCGCCCCAGCTGCTGAGGAGCCACGCAAGGTCGGCGGCATTCACCGCATGGTCGCCAGTGATGTCGCCCCGAAGACCGAGTATGCAGGCGAAGAGGTCGTACTCGGTGGCTGACCATTCGCGTCGTACCAGCGCGAGGATCTCCCCGGTCGGCAGTATGTCGTAGACCTGCTGGACGCTCACCGTGGGCCCGGGAGTAGATGTAAACGGGACGAGAAGCTCGGATGCCAGATGGGCCTGAAACTCGCCGAGCTGGCTGGGATCAAGCGATGTCGTCCAGAGTGCGCCCGTCGGTCCGGTGCCCCATCCGACGACGACTTCGCTCGAGCATGGGCACTCAAGTCGGCGCCAGCGTTGGGCGATGGGGTCCGAAAGAGCGCCCGTGCCAGTCCTCGCGAGCGTGGAGGGCAGTTGGTTGCGCACGGCGGACGTCGTGCCGTAGGTCCAGAGCGCGGCGAATCTTGAAGAGTCATCGGAGGAGGGCGTCGTCCGGGTGTCGCAGTACCCCGCGAGGATCGGCGCGGAATCGTCGCCGCCGTACGGGGCGCCTGAACTCGAGCGAATGCCCGTCTTCTGGTCCGAGGGCGGCACCAGGCTCGGAGGCGATGGTTCCACTCGGTAGAAGTCGCCGGGGAAATGCACCCCGACCGCCATCGGACCGACACAGTCGTAGTTGCACAGCCCGTTTGCGTAGCAGCCGGGAACGCACGGATCGTCGTCGAAGTCATGCGGCTGATCGTGTGTACCCACGGGCGCGGATGCGTGCGACGCGATGTCGCAGGCCCACGATCTCCGCGACACCTTCCCAGGCCGACCTAGGCTCGATTCCGGGGGCGTGCAGTGCGGCAATGGCGCGGAGTGCGGGGTCGGCACGAAGAAGAACTCGAATGGGTCGCGCCACTCGTCGCAGGCGCCCGAGCCGCAGCCGACGATGCGAGGCAGCGTGGGCGCGTTCGACGACGGTGTTATGGCAAGCGCCATCGTCCAATCGCCGGGTCCGGCTCCGAAGTCAAGTTCGAAGCCCGGTGGAGGCGGGGTCGGCGAAGGAGGCAGGAGCGGGAGGTTCCAGGCGTGCGCGGTCTCACCGATCGACTCGGCCATGCCGCCGGCGCCTCCGACGACAAGCCCTTCATCCGAGATGTCCCATGCAAAGCTGGGCACTTCCGGACTGGCTTGATTCGTCAGGGCGGAAAGATCGTGTGGGACAAGTGCGGGCAGGTTGTACTGCGGCTGCGGGAGCCAAACGAATGCACGCGGCACCGTCGATGTCACCGGCGTCGCATAGCGGAACTGCGTACCGACAACCTGCGCGTGCGAGTTCCACGAGAGGACGCCCAGTCCCTCGTTTAACGAATCGCGGAGGTACCAGAGGTCTTCGGTCGCATCCACAGCCGATGTCACCTTCGCGATCAGCGCGATCGGCCGCGGTGCGTACAGCGGCACGAACGCGGTCTCGGCGCACTGCTCGCAGGAAGGCGCGGCAACCTGCGCAGTCGCCGAAGCGCCAGACCCTGCCGCGACCCATCCGATCGCGAACAAGACCCGAGTATCTGGGCCGAAAACACATCGGATGTCGCCTCCCGTCCGACACCACCGTCGCCGAGGGCGGGGACCTCGCCTCTGCCCCCCGACACCACCCATGCTGTCATTCATTTTCAACTCCTGCCACGATGCAACCCCAGAACGCCCGCGACCGCCGATTGGTCTCGGGAGTGGACTCAGCGGTGATACGCGGGCGGTCGCGTCCCATGAGGAGAATCTGGCGAGATTTCCGGAATGGTTTGGAGTATTCCTTATGTTTGAAAGATCCTCGGCTTGGAGGATCTCGCCCGCCGGCCTTGGGGCGTGACCCCGCCGCAGACGGGAAGGCGGTGCGCGAACGGGGCGGGGCAGCCGCGGTCAGCAAGTCCATCCGCCGTCGATCACATGGACGGCACCCGTCGTGTAGCTCGACTCGTCGCTTGCGAGGTAGACCGCAAGCGCCGCGACCTCTTCGGCGGTGCCGAGCCGGCCCATCGGTTGGCGCGCGACGAACGCGGCGCGCGCGGCGGCGGGGTCGGCGTTCTGGTTGATGCGGCCCTGCAGGCTCGGCGTCTCGACGGTGCCCGGGCAGATCGCGTTCACGCGCACGCCGTGCGCGACGACATCGGCGGCGACCGCCTTGGTCAGGCCGATGAGCGCGGCCTTGGTCGCGCCGTACGCGGCGCGGTTCGGGACGCCGCGGATCGAGCTCGCGACGCTTGCGATCGAGACGATGCTGCCGCGCTTCCGCGCAAGCATGCCGGGCAGGAACGCGTGGAGCGTGCGGTAGACGCTCTTCACATTGAGGTCGAACGAGAAGTCCCAGTTCTTCTCGTCGCAGTCGAGGATCGTGCCCTGGTGCACGAAACCCGCTGCGTTGAGGAGGACATCGACCTCGCCCGCGTCGCGCGCCGCCGCGCGCACGGCGTCGAAGTCGCGCACATCGAGCCGCGCCACGCGCACGCCCGGCGCCTCGCGCGCGAGCGTCGCGAGGCC
>JBIKTI010000196.1:0-5401 GCA_044348205.1 Phycisphaerales bacterium
ATCGCTGCGCGAACCGCTCGCGGCGCTCGCGCGGGACGGCGTGGCGACGGTGCTGGTCGAGTCGGGCGGCGGCGTCGTGGGGCGGCTCCTCTCGGAGGATCTCCTCGACGAGGCGTGGGTGTTCGTTGCCCCGCTCGTGGTCGGCGACGACTCGGCCGTGCGAGCGGTGCGCGGCCTCGCGCCCTCCGAGCTCGCAGGCGTGGCGCGGGCGCGGCTCGTGTCGATGCGCCGCCGCGATGCGGACGCGCTGCTTCAGTATCGATGGCGTGCGACCGACGATTCGAGCGCGGCCTCGTGAGCGTTGCGCTCACGGCGCGGCTGGCTTCGGCTTGAAGCCGAGTTCAGCGGGAGAGAGCGGGAGTTCGATCGCGCCATGCGTGCGCATCACGCCGTCGCCATTCTCGAAGGCGACGCCCGCAGCGCCGCCCGCGTCGCTGCGCGCGGCGATGCGCACGGTGTCGACCGCCTCGCCAGCGAAGCCGCGGAGGTTGACGATGGCGATCTCCCGCTCGCTCGGGAAGGGCGCGACCTCGATCGCAGACGCGCGCGTCTCGCAGAGCGCGGCGAGGAGCCGCTCGACCGCGGCCGCCTCGACGGATCCCTCGCGCATCGATTGATCGGCGTCGAAGCGGCGCGCCGTCCAGCCCGACACCTCGCGGCGCAGCTCGAGCCTCTCCTGACCGCGCACGATCTCGAGTCCGCCGACATCGGAGCTCCGGGCGCCCGTTCCAGTCGGCTCGACGAGGCGATCGACGCGCGGCACCATCGCGACGAGCGACTCCGCCGGGATGCGCACGACGGTGCTCGTCCCCTCGACGAGGCCGAAGCGGTCCTGCGCGCCGATAGACACGGGGTCGCCGATCAACAGGGTCGTGCGCGTGCCGCCGCTCGTCACGGAGAGCGTGGCGGCGGGCGGCGCGAGGCCGTAGGCCGAGAGTTCCGCGGGGCGGTCGACGATGAACCCCGCAGAGCGCGCGCGCCGCAGCGCGTCGACGAGTTCCTCGGAGCGCTCGCGGTCCGCGCGGGTCCGCACGACGCCGTCGAGGCGATAGCTGCGGCCCTCGCGGCGGAGCACAGTGAAGGCACCCGCGGAGGCGCCCGCGGATGTGAGCTCGACCCGATCGACCTCCGCGAGCCCCGCGAACAGGTCGCGGCTGCGGAACTCGCGCGGGTCGCGGTCGAGGACGAAGTCGTGGAGGACGCCATCGACGACCTCGTAGGCATCGGAAGGCGCAGCGGGAGCCACGCGCGCAAACGCGCGCCCCGCGAGGCTGCGTCGGCCGAGTTCGAAGACCGTCGTGCGCGCGTCGCCGCCCGCACGCGGCCGCTCCACGAAGGTGACGCGCGCAAGCGGCGGGGCGAGGCCGACCTCTGCGAGCGCCTGCGCGGGTTCGCCAGCAGAGGACGCACGCACGCTGCGCACGCTCTCGAGCTTGAGCGCGCGCACGGCAAGCTGCCGCACGCTCCACCCATCGGCCGCATGCTCGACGGGCTCCGTCTGCCACCACAGTTCGCCGCGACGCTCGAATCGATGCCGCACGCCCTCGCGCTCGAGGACGAGCTCCGCGAGGTTCTCTGGGTCGAGCGCTCCAGGCGCAAGCAGAGCGGCGCGCGCCCGCGTCGACTCGCTCGACTCGCGCGGCGCCTTCCATGCGAGCACCCAGAAGGCCGCCGCGAGGAGGAGCGCGATGGGAAGCCGCAGGATTCTCACGCGCGCATCCTCCTTCGCCCGACGACCGCGGCCCCGATGGCGAGCGGCGCAAGCGCAAGCGCGCCACCGAAGCCGAACGCCCACGCGCGCCGTGCGCCGTCGCCGAGCGCTTCGATGCGCGGCACCTCGCGCCCGCTGAGGCCGCCGTCGAGCAGATCCTCGCGGCCCGCGAGCCAGGCGACGGACGCGAGGAGGAGCTCGCGGTTCCCGGGGTTGACAAGCGCGGTCCGACCGCCGCCGAGGTCGTCTGAGAGATCCGCGACGCTCGTGAGAAGCCACCCACCGCTCGCGACGACGACCGCGCGATGGCGCGCGCCCTCGAACGGGCGCTCTGCGAGCACGGCGACGGGGAGCGCGCGGTCGAAGCGCTTCGCGGCAGGCACCTCGCGCACGCCGTCACCATCGCCGCGCCAGTCGTCCGCAAGCCAACGCGCGGAGGATGGCTCGACAGACACGGCCGTCTCGACGCGGACACCCTCTGGAAGCGGCTCCGCGAGCCTCACGCCCATCGGCTGGTTCAGCAGGATCGCCCGCCCGCGCACCCGCGACGCGACGGGCGAGGCCCCAGCGGGCCTGTCGATCAACTGCCACGGCCGCACCTCTGGCGTGCCGTCGGGCTTCGCAGCAAGTTCAAGGACGACCCGCGCTGCGTCGACCTCGACGCCGAACGGCGCAAGGACGCCGTTCCACGGGTCGGGCTGTCCGAGGAGCGACAGAAGGCTGCGGCCCGCCGTCAGGAGGATCGGCGCGCCGTCGCGCACGAGCCCCTCCACCTCGCGCACGAGAAGCCTCTCGTCGCGCGAGAGGTCGAGCTGCGCGCGGCGCAGGGCGGGAAGCGCCACGAAGACCTGCTTCCTTCCCGCTGCGGCCGTCGGTCGTTCGCCGCGCCCAGGCGTCCACTCGCGGACGCCGTAGCCCGCGCTCCGCAGCGCGTCGGCGACGGCGACGAGATCGGAGTGATCCTGCTTCGGGCGCAGGAGCGACTCGCGCTCGCTGTGGACGAAGACGACCTCGGGCATCGCTCCGCCCGCGATGCTGCGCACGGCGCCAGAGAGGACCTCCTCGCCGCGGAAGCTCCAGCTGTAGCTGATCAGCTCCGCACCCTGCGTGGCCACGGCGCGCGGGAAGATCCGCCACGCGGGCACGACCGCAAGGCGCCCTCCACCCGCGACGACCGCGGCCTCGCCGCGCACGAGCTCGCGGCCGAGCGCGTCGAGTTCGAAGGCGGGAAGGGCCTCGAGTTCCTGCCGCGCGGCGAGCATGCGCGCGGAGAAGTCCTCGTAGCGCTCGACGCGCGACGCGACGATCTGCCGAACAGTGGTTGGAACGCCCGCCTGCGTGCGCCACTCGAGGAAGAGCGTCGCGGCCGACGCCAGCTGGTCGCCCCACACGCGGAACCCGCGCGCGAGCGCGCTGCGCGCGCCCTCGAGGTCGGGAAGCGGCCGCGTGGCGCTCGTGCGCGTCATCTCCTCGACCTCCGCGCGGAACTGGCCGCCATCCGTCGCAACCTGCGCGAAGAGCGCTGCGACCTGCTCGAGTGTCCGCCGCACGGGGCTCTCGGGCGGCAGCTGCTGTGCGGCCGCGCGAAGTCCCGCGGTCTCGCCCGCGCTCTCGACGCGGAAGGCGTCGTAGACAGCAAGCGCGCGCGCGATCGCGGCCTCGCTTGCGGCGAGCTCCGTGGAACGCCCCGCGACGAGTTCGCCGAGCGAGCGGTCGAACTCCCCTGCCTGCGCAGGATCGCCCGGGTCGATGCGTCGCGCGTCGATCGCGGGGTTGGCCTCGCGGAATCGGCGCAGCACCTCGTCGACTTGGCGAAGAACAGCGGGATCAGCAGCGCTCGCGTCGACGAAGAGGAGCACCTTCCACGGCCCCTCGAGCCCGCGCAGGAGATCCTCGGTCGATGGCGCGAGGCTGTACGCGCGCGTCTTCGTGGCGTCCGCCTCGATGCGCAGCGATCCCTGCGAGAGGAACGCGACGGCCGCCGCGAGGCACGCGATGGCCGCAAGCGTGAAGCCGACCGCCTCCGCCCGCGCCGCGAGTCGCCCGACCACCGTGCGTCCGCCGCGTCCGCGCACGCGCTCGAGCGAGACGGCCGCCGTCACCAGGCCTGCGAGCGCGAGCGCAGCGAAGTACGCGACCGAGGCGCTGTCGAAGAGCCCGAGCGAGAAGCCCTCGAGCCTGCGCAGCGGGTCGGCTGCGGCTGCGATGGGCGCCCACTCGAGCGGAAGGACGCCGACGAGGAGCCTTGAGCCCGCGACGAGCGCGAGCCAGAGGAAGAACGCCCCGAGGAAGGCCACTGTCTGGCTCGCGGTTGCGGTCGAGACGGCGATTCCCACGGAAGCGGCCGCAAAGCCGGCGAGGAAGAGCCCGAGGAGGCCGCAGGCGATCTCGCCGAAGTCGGGGCTCGCATGGATCTCGAGCGGAATCGCAAGAAGCGCCGTCGGCACCAGGCTCGCCGCAACGAGCGCGGCGCAGGCGATCGCCTTCCCAGCCACCATCTCGCTCGTCGAGAGCGGGCTCGCGAAGAGCGTCTCCCAGGTCTTGACGCGGAACTCCTCGCTGAAGGCGCGCATCGAGATCGCGGGCGCAGTCGCGAGAAGCGCCCATCCCGCGGCGAGGATGGCGGATCGCAGCGACGCAGGCTGACCTTCCTCGAACGACGCCGAGAAGAACGCGACCGACGCGACGACGCCCGCGATCGCGAGCACGATCCACGCGGTCGGCGAGGCGAAGGCGCTGCGGATCTCCCGGGCTGCGACCGATGCGATGCGCTGCATCGATCCTCTCACGCGCCACCTCCTGCACTGCGCGGCGCGCCCTCGTCACGGCGCGCGGCGTCGTGCACGAGCTCGACGAAGACGCTCTCGAGGCTGCGCACCTCCGCGCCCGCGCGTCGGACGCGAAGCCCCGCCGCTGCAAGCGCGCGCACCGTCTCCGCGCGCGCGGCGTCGTCGGCGAGGGCGAACTCGCTGCGCCACCATCCAGCGGAAAGCGCGTGCGCGGCGACGCCAGCGGGCGGCCCATCCGTCTCGACGACGAACGACGCACCCTGTGCCGCACGCGCGCGGAACGCCTCAAGCGGCTCGTGGACGACAAGCCGGCCACCCGCGATCACGGCGAGCTCGCTGCACACGCTCTCGACCTCCGAGAGAAGGTGCGACGAGAACAGCACGAGGCGCGACTCCCCGAGTTCCCGCACGAGCGTGCGGAAGACGAGCGTCTGCCCAGGGTCGAGCCCGACGGAGGGCTCGTCGAGGATGACAACCGCGGGGTCACCGAGGATCGCCGCCGCCAGGCCCACCCGCTGCTGCATGCCCTTCGAGAGGGTTCCCGCGCATCGGTGCGCGAAGCGCGCGACATCGCAGCGCCGCATGCAGTCGTCGATCGCCGTGCGCGCGCCGGCGCCGCGCAGGCCAGCGAGCCCCGCGCGGAAGCGCATGTGCTCGAGCACCGTGAGCTCGGGGGAAAGCGGCGCGGACTCGGGGAGGTATCCGATGCGCGCGCGGACAGCCGCTCCCGCACGCCGCGCGTCGAGCCCGGCGACTTCAAGGAACCCCTCGTCTGGGTCGAGGATCCCCGCGATCATGCGGATCGTGGTCGTCTTGCCGGCGCCGTTCGGACCAAGCAGCCCGCAGACTCCCCGTGCGGGGAGCGAAAGATCGACCCCGCGCACCGCCGTCACGGCGCCGA
>JBIKTI010000197.1:0-5393 GCA_044348205.1 Phycisphaerales bacterium
TGTCTGACGGATCCCCGAAGACCAAAGATTCGCGCGGCGCCCGGATGGCAAGGAGGCGAAACGAAGCTGTATCCGCAGCGATACAGCGAGTTGAAGCCGACGCTGCCAGCCGGGATGCCGCGCGAATCGACGTCCGGGTATCCGTCAGACAGAACCTAGGGCGCGCGTCAGTCAGCGTCGGGCAGCGGGGGAAGCGCGGGGACCTCGTCGTCGGCGAGGACTTCGCCGTCGTCCATGCCGCCATCCGCTTCGGGCAAGCGCTCCTCGCCCGTCGGCTCGACGACCGGACCGAGCAGCGCGCGGACCTGCGCGAAGAAGCGGTCGGCCTCGCGCCATGCGTGCGCGGGAACGGTGATCTGCCGCGCCGTGAAGTCGACCATCGGGGCATCGGCCGACTCGTCGTGATCGAGCATGACCTGCAGACGCCACTCCTCGTCCTCCTTGCGGGGATCCGAGTAGGGCGAGACATAGAGACGGCGCAAGCGACGGTAGACCTCGATGCGGCGTCCCTCCTCGTCCACAAAGACATCGTTGTCCGCGACCTTCCAGTCGTCGTACTCGGGCGTGCGGCTCGCCGCGACCATCGCGCTCCAGACCTGGTCGTCCGAGTAGCCCTCGAAGGTCTGTGTCCGCGAGGTGCAGCCCGTGGTGGCGACCAGTGCGACCGCAGCAGCGAGGGAGAGCGAACCACAGTGGAGCCCACTCGCGAACGGCCGTGGTGTGGCGAAGCTGAGAGCGCGGCGGATCGTGTGTTGGATCGTGTGTGGCATCGTGAAGCGCTTCATGGCGACCTCTGGGAGTCGATGGCGGCCTGAACCGCCGCCGTCAGTATCGGCCAAGGGCAGGGGCGGGGCGCAGAACCGTTCCTCGATGGCGGCCGAATCGCGCCCGTCGGCGCGTGGCGTCGGCCCTCGCCACGGGCAGGCCGCGATCTCGTACCCTCCGCCCATGAACGAGCCGAGCCAGCCCCCCCCATCGCAGGAAGGTGACGCAGTTCTCGGAGATGTCTCGGCGGAGAGTCGGGGATTGGGCCCACCCAAGGGTCGCGACAGGCGGCTTGTCTTGAGCACGATCCTCGGCGTCCTCTGGACGATCCTCCCTGGGCTCGCGGGGGCCTTCATCCTCGTCTACCTCGAGCGGATCGCAAGCATCCTGCAGACGGACCCCGAGCTGGGCTTCTGGGCCTATGTAGCGGTGTTCGCCGTGAGCGCTGGCCTCGGGATCCTTCCCACATACTCGCAGTCGTTCCTTGGCGGGTGGGTGTTCGGCTTCGCCTATGGACTCACGGGCGCGCTGATGGGGTTCGTAGGCGGCGCCGCGATCGGCTACATCGTTTCGCGCGCTGTATCGGGCTCGTCGCTCGAGCGCGTGGTGTCGCGCTATCCGAGGGCGCATGTCATCCGCTGCGCGCTGCTCGGCGGCTCGACCGCAAAGACCTTCGCCATGATCTCGCTGATCAGGCTGCCTCCGAACTCGCCGTTCGCGCTGACGAACTTCGCGCTGTCGACCATGGGTGCGCCGTTTCTCCTCACGATTGCGGCGACCGCCGTCGGGATGCTCCCGCGCACAGCGATCGCGTGCTATCTCGCGGCGGCTGGCGCCGCCACGGGCGCAGCCAACCTCAAGGACCTCGTCAAGGAACAGGGGCTTCCCGTCGTGATCGGCGGCATCGTGGCCTCGATCATCGCGATCGTGATCATCGGGCAGGTCGCGAAGCGCGCCCTCGACACCATGGTCTCAGCGGAGCAGCCCGCGGGCGAATCGCGCTGATCGACCGGATCAGCCATGCAGCGGTCTCGGGGCGCGGGTCACGCGCGGCTGCGGTAGGCGCCGTCGGAGGTGCTGATGATGACCTTCTCGCCCGTCGTGATGAACGGGGGGACGCGCGTCTTCAGGCCCGTCTCGCAGGTCGCTTCCTTCAGCTGGTTGGTCGCCGTGGCTCCCTTGATGCCGGGGGGCGTGTCGGTGATGGTGAGCGTGACCACGAGCGGCATTTCGACAGAGATGGCCTTGCCATCGCACCACAGGACGATGATCTGGGAGTTCGGAAGGACATAGAGCGTCATGTCGCCCACGACCGCCTTGGCCAGTTCGACCTGCTCGTAGCTCTCGAGGTCCATGAACACAGCCATGTCGCCCTGCTGGTAGAGGAACTCCATCTGTCGGCGATCAAGATCGACCTGCTCGACATCCTCGCCAGAGCGAAGGCGCTTGTCGATGAGCGATCCCGACTTGAGGTCGCGCAGCTTCACCTGGACGAAGGCGCGCAGATTGCCTGGGGTCCGATGCTCGACCTCGGTGACCAGAAACAACTTTCCATCCATCTTGAGGGCCATGCCGGGGCTGAGATCGGTGCTATTCACTGGTCGTCCTCTGTCGTTCGGGGATGGGTCGGGGCTGGTCGGCGAACCTTCGCGAGCGAAGCCAAGCCGATGCCGGGTCGGCCATCCTAGCAACTCCGATCCGCCATTCGACGCCCAACGCAAGCCGAGGGCCAAAGTCTTGCGATGCAAGGCACTTGTGCGGCGATCTTTCGCGAAAGCACCCGTCCACAAGCGGATCATCGTGGCGGCCACCGAAGCTGCGATGGCGCCGATACGCTGCAGAACAGGCGCGCAACGGAAAGTGAAAGGGAAAAAGAAAGACCCCCGACCGAGGTCGGGGGCGGAGGGAGGGAAAAGGGCTCTTTAGAAGGAATCTCGTGGTTCTGATGGGTCTCAGACTCGCGGGACTCGACTCACGAAACACTATGTCACGGAATCTCGCTCCTCCAAATCCTCCAGATCATTTTTTCGAGAAATCTCTCCCAGACCGCGAAGGCCGCACAGACGGAGCGCCGTCTCGTCGACGCGAGGCCGCGGGTGCGTCGCGCTAAGTGCATGCAAATGAAGTCCTTACGGATCGCGATCGCACGCGCAGGCCCGAAGATCGCGCTGTCCCTGGACATGCTCGCCTCCACTCGGGCAGCAGCCCCAGCTGCGGAATCTTGATGCCGACTCTCCGCCCGATGGATCGATGGCGAGAGATAGACTGCCGATTCTCCGATATCTCCCGCGCCCCCATGCGCGCTGCGAATCCGTAGCGCGATCGGAGCGGTAGAACGCGGTTCGCGCAGGCTCCGCACGCCCCTCACTCTTGACAGAGACTTCAACCCATGACCGCCTCCATCCAGACCTCCGTCCTCCCGAACGAACTCGACTCGAGCGCGCGCGATTCCTCCGCGCAGGCCTTGCCAGTGGCGCGGCGCACCGTGCGCTCCCTGCTTTGCCTCGCGGCCGCCGTCGCTGCGATCGCGGGCGCGGGTTGTGATCAAGGCTCGGGCGGGACATCGTCCGTGCAGGCCACGCAGGCTCCTGCAGCGGCGCCTGCACCCGATTCCGCTCCGCCGACGCCAGCCGCCCCTGCTGCAGCGACCGAGGTGGCCGGCGGGCAGGCCGATGCGCCGCCGCCGATCACGCTCGACCCGCCGGTGCTTGACTTCGGCATCGTCCCGCCATCTGTCACGAAGGAGGGCGTGGTCAAGCTGATCAACACGGGCACGCGTGAACTCGAGGTGCTGGCGGTCGAGCCCGACTGCAAGTGCACGACGCTCGAGGATGTCTCGGGTCAGAAGATTCCAGTCGGCGGGTACCTCGAGATCCGCGCGTCCATGAAGGCGGCCTCCGCGCCCGGCGGCAAGCGCGCATCGCTCAAGGTCTTCATCGATGGCTACTCGCAGCTGATCACCATTCCGCTCCGCAACGAGGTGTCGCTGCCGGTGCGGGTGAGCCCCGCGTACCTCAATGTGGTGCGCGACCAGCCGAAGACGGGCAAGATCGTCATCGAGTCGATCGACGGGAAGCCGTTCCGCGTGTGCTCCGTGGGCGGGAAGCCTGCGAACCTCGTGGGCTTCGATGCCTCGAAGGACGAGCCCCGCAGCCAGTATGTGCTCGAGTGGGACTTCAACCGCGACTTCGAGCCGGGCAAGGCCCCGCGCTACTGGATCATCGAGACAGACCGCGCCGACTCGCCGCTGGTCGATGTGTTCGTTCGCCACGAGTCGACGATGCCGCGCCCGGTGCTGAAGATGACGGACTACCGCCACACCTTCGGCCGCATGGAGCAGGGGGCCTCCGTCGAGTTCGTGGTCGAGCTCAACGAGCTTCCCGAAGGCGAGCGCATCGCGGCCGCTGCGAGCAGCATTCCCGGGGCCAAGGTCGAGCTCGTCAAGGCCGAGACCGTCGAAAAGACCACGACCATGACGCTGCGCGTCACGCCTGCCGCGGGAGTCGAGGGCATCCTCTATGTGCCGTTCTCGATCTACACGAACATGCGCAGCCAGGAGCTGACCGTGTGGGGGCAGGTCGTGCCCGCGGGCACACAGGGCTGCTTCGGGAAGTGATCGTGGCGCTCGGGCGCGAGCGCGGCGCGGGCGGCGGGGGCTCCCCTCGCGGCCGCGCCGTGCGGCTGTCACGCTGAGAGTCCGCCGATCACCATGCGCGCACCCGCGATGATCAGCAGCGCGGCGAGAAGCGCGCGGATCAGTCTCACTGGCAGCCTGTAGACAAGCGATGCGCCGAGCGACGCGCCGAGCGTGGCGGTTGGGCCAAGAAGTGTCGCAAGCCACAGCGACTGCTGCAGCGTGAGCGCCTCGCCCGAGGGTGCACGCAGGCTGCCGACGGTGGCATTCTTGGCGATGGAACCTATCACGCAGGCGAGGATCATCGTCGCCGCCGAACATGCGACCGCCTGCCTCATGGGAAGTCGGATCCAGCCGCGCAGGAGAGGCACCATGATCGCGCCGCCACCGATGCCGAGGAGTCCCGATGCGAAGCCTCCGAGAAAGCCGACTCCGCCTGCGCGGGATTTCGTGGCGCGCGCGTCCGAGCCATCTGGTTCGGACGCGCTGTTCCTCCGAGCAAGCCCGACGATCTCGGAGAGCGCGCACGACAGCAGGAAGAAGCCGAAGATGGCCATGAGCCGCTTGGCGTCGAAGAGGTTGCTTGTCAGCACGCCGAGGACCGCCGCGAGACCAGCGACGATGGCGAGCGTCGGAACGAGGTCGCGGCGGATCGTGCCTCGACCCCTGTGGCGGAGGGTCGCTGTGGCCGCGACGAGCACATTGACGATCAGAGCGGCGGCCTGATAGAGATGCTGGTTCGGCCCGAACGCGAGGGTCAGCGCGGGGATGATGAGCAGAGACCCGCCGAGGCCGAGGATGCCGCCCAGCATCCCGCCAAGTAGGCCGATGGCGGCAATGACGGCAAGATCGGGGATGGAGGTGAGATCCAAGCGGGAGACCTGGGTGGAGACTTGCGCCCGGAGGCCCGTGCTCCATGCGCGGGTGGCTCTCGAGCCGTCGTGGGCGCGCCATCCTGCGGAAGACGCACGCGGAAGATACCGCAGCGCGTCGG
>JBIKTI010000198.1:0-5376 GCA_044348205.1 Phycisphaerales bacterium
GCACCAGGCGGCCCTGCGCGTCGCGGGTGAGCGCGCCCGCGCGGGTCACGAGGACATCGTTCGAAGGCCCCGCGGCGTCGGCGGCCTTCTCGAGGACGAAGAAGCCGTCGCCCTCGATCGCGAGGTCCAGCGGGCGGCCCGTGTCGCGGAGGACGCCCTGCGTCAGGTCGATCGAGGTCGGGCGGAAGAGCGTGCCACCGCCCAAGGCATCGAGCGCCTGGTTTGTGTCGGGGTAGAGGCCGCCGTTCTCGAGGTTCTCAGGCCGACGCGCCTCGAGCGTGAGCACATCGGCCTTGTAGCCGATGGTCATCGCGTTCGAGAGGTTGTTGGCCACGGTGTCGAGCCGGCGCATGCCGGTGACGAGTCCCGCGGTCGAGAGGTGGAATCCGTAGTTCATGCGCCTGCTCCGAAGTCGAGTGGAGCAAGCGGCTTGCCACCTTCCTCGACCGAACGGCAGACGCCTTCGCAGGCTGACTCCGCTGGCGCTGGGTGCAGCCTCCAGACGAAGCCGCGGGCGGCGGCCGTGAGGAGGACGACTCGACCCTCGTCTGGAGCGCCCGCAAGGAGTTCCGAGAACATATGCGCTTCGCGTGCAGGACGCGGGGTCTTGGCGCCATGCGCTGCCTGATCGAGGTCGCCCGTCGCTTCGGCGCGAGGGGCGAAGAGGCCCGCAGCCTGCGAGTGACGGAGAAGGTGGTGCACACGCTGCGCGCGATCCTCGGCCGCGGCGAGGCGGGCGGCACGCGCAATCGCTGCGCCCACGAGGTCAAGGCGCGGCAATTCCTGCCGCTCGGGCGAATCGGCTCGAACCGCCTCGCGATCGGGGCGGATCGAGCGGAACACGAGCGAATCGGCGGCTGACTGGGCCTCTGGCATGCGGCACTCCTTGCCTCTCTGTTGGCCTGAACCTGCGCGCAGCGACCTCCTGTCGCCACTCGCGAAGCGCGTCATGCAAGCCGCGTGCCCGTTGGAATCAGGCTCCGTCGCGTCGCATCTTTCGCGCGCGATCTCACCTCTTGCCGATCTCCGACGACCCGACGATGGCGCGCGAACCTGCGAACCGACCCTCCGATCACGCGTGCGACGCAGTGCCGCTCGGCGATGCGGCGGCGCCTGCCCTCCTTCGTTGGACCCTCGGCAACCTCGATGAAGCCTTCCGATCCTGCATCGCGCAACTCGAGAGCCTCGGTGAAGACCTCGGCGAAGACCTCGGCGACACCGACTTCTGGGTCGGCGGTCGAGGAGGCGCGGAGCGATGCGGCGTCGCAGGCGAAGACGCCCGCTTCAGATCCTGCGACGGGCCCATCGAGCGTGAGGCGGCAGCCGCGCCGTTCATCGACGGCGCGTCAGAACCAGGACTCTCGCACGGCCTCGGTCGTGCCTGATGCCCCGCGCGCGGCCGCACCCCGCGCGAGCGCTCCGCCGAAGGGCGTCGCCGCGACCTCGTCGGGCTTCGCTCCCGCATTGCGCGCGTTCCTCGCCTACATCCGCATCGAGTGCGGCCTCGCGCCCGCGACGATCGCGGCGTACGGCCGCGACCTCGACGACCTCGTGGCCGACCTCGCGGCCCGCGGCGTCGCGACGCCCGCTGCGACGGAGCCCGCGCACCTCGTCGAGCATGTGCGCTTCCTCTCGCGCGATCGCAGCCTCGACCCCGCGACCATCGTGCGGCATGTCTCGACCGTGCGCGTCTTCTTCCGCTTCCTGCACGCAAGCAACCTCGTCCCGTCGAACCCCGCGCGGCTCCTCGAGCGGCCCACGAAGTGGAGCAGGCTGCCCGGCGTCATCTCGCCCGCGCAGATGAAGAGGCTCATCGACGCCCCGAGCCCCGACAACAGCGACCTCTGGGCGCGCGACCGCGCCATCCTCGAGCTGATGTACGCGGCGGGCCTGCGCGCGAGCGAGGTCGGTTCTGTGCGGCTCAACCAGTGGTTTCCCACGATCCAGTCGCTCCATGTCATCGGAAAGGGCTCGAAGCAGCGCGTCGTTCCCGTCGGGACGCCAGCCGCGCAGGCGCTGGCGCGCTGGCTCGAGGAAGTGCGCCCTGCGCTTGTCGACGGCAACGAGGTGCGCGCCGACCACCGTCTCTTCGTCTCGAACCGCGGCCGCCCGCTCGAGCGCGTCGCGGTGTGGATGCTCGTCAAGAAGTACGCGGCGGCGGCGGGGCTCCACGATGTCCACCCGCATGTCCTGCGCCACAGCTTCGCCACCGACCTCCTCCGCGGCGGCTGCGACCTCCGCACCGTGCAGGAGTTCCTCGGCCACGCGAGCGTGGTGACGACGCAGATCTACACGCATGTCGACAAGTCGCGGCTGCGCGAGGTGGCCGCGAAGTTCCACCCGCGCTTCGCCCTCTGAATTCGCTCCCCCGCCGTGCGCGCAGAGGCGGTAGCCTCCCGTGCACGCCATGCTCACGACCGAACCGTGCATCCTCGTCATCTTCGGCGCCTCGGGCGACCTCGCCTCGCGCAAGCTTGTCCCCGCGATGTATGAGATGCATGTCGCTGGCCAGCTGCACCCGTCGACCGTGATTCTCGGCGTCTCGCGCACGCAGAAGACCGACGACGCATGGCGCGACGAGCTGAAGGCATGGGTCGAGCGGCAGGTCAAGAGGTTCGACGCCGCGAAGTACGCAGAGTTCGCGAAGCGGCTCTTCTACTTCGCGGGCGACGCCGTGAAGCGCGAGTGCTATCCGCCGCTCGAGGCGCGCCTGTGCGAGCTCGCCGAACAGAAGGCGACGCGTGGGAATCTCCTCTTCTTCCTCTCGGTCGCCGAGAACCTCTACGAACCGATCGTCGAGCGGATCGACGAGGCGGGGCTCGTCGTCGAGGGCAAGCGCTGGTGCTCGATCGACCCAAGCACACGGAGCTGGCAGCGCATCATCGTCGAGAAGCCCTTCGGCCACGACGCCGCGAGCGCCGCGAGCCTGAACCGCGCGCTCGGCCGCGCGTTCGAGGAGGAGTCGATCTACCGCATCGACCACTATCTCGGCAAGGAACTCGTGCAGTCGATGCTCGTCCTCCGCTTCGGCAACTCGATCTTCGAGCCGCTGTGGAACTGGCAGTACATCGACCATGTGCAGATCACGGCCGCGGAGACCGTGTCGGTCGGGCAGCGCACCGCGTTCTACGACCAGACGGGCGCGATCCGCGACATGATCCAGTCGCATCTCTTCCAGGTGCTCGCGTTCGTGGCGATGGAGCCGCCGAGCCTCTACACGCCTGAGAATGTGCGTGCGGAGAAGATCAAGATCATCGACTCGATCTCGGCGCCGACCGCCGACGAGGTCGCGTCGCACTGCGCGCTCGGGCAGTTCGCGTCGGACGGCAAGGAGGCCGCGTACCACGAGCTCGGGGGCGTCGCCGCCGGCTCCACGACCGAGACCTACGCCGCGATCAAGGTGCACTTCGACAACTGGCGCTGGGCGGGCACGCCGTTCTACATCCGCACGGGCAAGAAGCTCGCGCAGAAGCGCACAGAGGTCGTGGTGCAGTTCAAGCCGCCCGCGGCGAACCTCTTCCGCAAGGTCGCCGGCTTCGGCAACGAGGCTCCGAACCGCCTCGTGATCGAGATCGCGCCGAAGGAACGCTTCAACCTGCGCTTCGAGGTGAAGGTGCCGGGATTCGGCCTGCGCGGCGCGAATGTCGACATGCAGCTCGACTACGCCGACCAGTTCAAGGCCGAGCCCGTCGAGGCGTACGGCCCGCTCATCGTCGACGCGATGCGCGGCGACCAGACGCTCTTCAAGCACCGCGTCGAGGTCGAGGGCGCGTGGAACGCCGTGATGCCGTTCCTCGACGAGCGTTCTGCGAAGGCGCGCGCGGGGATCCACGCGAACTACGCCGTCGGCTCGTGGGGACCCGCTGCCGCGGACGAACTGCTCGCCCGCGACGGCCGCGCGTGGCGGAACGAGGCCTGAATCCGCGGGCGGCGCGCTCGGGTACTCTGTGCGCTGCGCCTTCCGCGAGCCCCGCATGAGCGACGACGACACAGGCCCTTACAAGATCCTCGACGAGATGCCGCCGACGCCGCGGCTGCCTGGCTCGGTGTCGCTCTTCGACCACGCCGACGGCGCGATCGATGCGATCGGACTCGACATCGTCAACCAGGCGAAGGCGTGCGTTCGCAGCTTCGGCGACTTCCATCTCGCGCTCTCGGGCGGATCGACGCCGATGCCGCTCTACCAGCGCATGATGATCGACCCCGCGTTCCGCGACATGCCGTGGCGCCGCACGCACCTGTGGATCGTCGACGAGCGCTGCGTGCCGTTCGAGGACGAGCGCTCGAACTACAGGCAGATCGCGGAGCTGATCGTCGATCACTCGGGCATCCCGAAGTCGCAGGTCCATCCGATCCACGCGTACGAGCCAGATGCCGACGCGCTCTACGAAGACGAGCTGCGCGAGACGCTCGGCTGGCGCGAGAAGGGCCACGATCGCCTCGACTTCGTGTTGCTCGGAATGGGCGACGACGGCCACACCGCGAGCCTCTTCCCGCACACGGACGCGCTGCGCGTCGACGACCGCTTCGCGTGCTTCAACCGAGGGCCGCAGGTGACGCCGCCCGACCGCGTGACGATGACCTACCCGCTCATCAACAGCGCGCGCTTCATCGGCATCCTCGTCCTCGGCAAGAAGAAGGCGCACATGGTGCACCGCATCGCGACGGGCGCAGACCCCGTGCGCGACATCCCGATCAAGGGCATCAGCCCGATCGGCGGCGAGCAGCGGTGGTACCTCGACAGCGACGCCGCGCGGTGGGGGTGAGGCTTTCCTCGCGCCTCCGCTGCGTGTATCTCGACAGAGAGTTTCTCACGGAGGCACGGAGGCACTGAGATCACGGAGGCCAAGTCCTGCAACTGTCACGTGCTGCGCGCGATCAGGCGGCTCTCTCTCTCTCTCTCTCTTCTGCGTCTTCCCAAGCAAATCAAGCGACTGCCCCTGATCTCCGCGCCTCCGTGCCTCCGTGAGAGAGTCTCCGGCGTCAGCACGAACAGTCATCGACGCGGATTGCCAATCGCCGCTCCCTGCATTGCGTCGCGCACGAAGCGCGAGCGCGACTCTTCGTCGCCGCAGCTGAGGAAACACGCGGTGCGCGCGCGCGTCATCGCGACATAGAAGAGCCGCCGCTCGCTCTCGATCGCGGGGCTGCGCTCGAGCGTTGCGTGCTTGTCGCGCTTCGCGAAGCAGCCCGATTCCTCGTCGCCCGGCAGCGGCATCCAGCCTTCGTCGCATTCGGGGATGAAGACATAGTCCCACTCGAGGCCCTTCACGCGGTGGATCGTGGTGACGCGCACGCATTCGTCGCGCGCGCGGCCCTGCGTGGTGTCGACGGCGGCGAGGCGCGCGTCGAGCTCGGCGAGCGGGCAGCGCGCGG
>JBIKTI010000199.1:0-5348 GCA_044348205.1 Phycisphaerales bacterium
AGCGGCGGGTGCCACGTGCTTCCGAGCGCAGCGAGGAAGCAGTGCTAGCAGAACCCCCCGAAACCTCGACAGTGCGGCCCGAAGGGCCGGTCCCGGCGAGACGCTTCTGAACAACCTGTCGGAAGCAGGCCCTCCCCTCCGAAACGGCGCCGTTTCCCTCACAATCGCGGAATGCCCTTCCGTTCAGGTGCCATCAGCTACCGCCGCTTCGCCGTCACGGGCGAGGCCCCCAACATGCTCGAGTCGAAGGTCTACGGCCTTCTCCGCGAGCACGCCCTCGGCGAACTCGAGCCGATCAAGCCGGGCGAGATCCATGTCGGCTGGACGGCCGGCCGCCACCTCTTCGACACGCTCTTTGACTTCGAGCGCATCGGCTTCGGCGGCGGGATTCTCCTCGGGCTCCGTTCCGACGCCGTGCGCGTGCCTCCTGAGATCAAGAAGGCCTACATCGCGATGGCCGAAGACGCGCGTCTCGTTCCATCGAAGGATGGCGGCGGCGCCTATCTCCCGCGCACCGCGAAGAAGGAGGCGCGTGAGGACGCGCTCCGCCGCATCGACGACGAGATCGCAGACGGCCGCTACCGCCGCCCCAAGCACGCGCCGATCTGGTGGGACTTCGCGAAGTCGACGATGTTCGCGGCGATTTCCGCAGACCCCGAGGTGCAGGCGCTGCGCAGGCTCTCGATCGACTCGCTCGGCATCACGATCGCGCCGCGCTCGAGCGGCACGGTGGCGCTCGACATCCTCGCGCAGAAGGGCCGCACGGCCGATTACGACGATCTCCGCCCAGATGCGCTCTCGAGCGCGCCGCCCGAGATCGAGCTGGCGCGCGAGGACGGCCGCCGTTCGTCGGCCGACCGCCCCGAGCTTCCGTGGAACGCGAACGAACCGCAGGACTTCCTCGGCAATCTCTTCCTGCTCTGGCTCTGGTGGCACTGCGACACGCGCGAAGGCCTCGTCGAGACGCCCGAAGGAGAGGTGTCGATCCTGATCGACAAGGTGCTCGACCTCGAGTGCGCGTGGGGGCTCTCGGGCCGAACGAGCCTGCGCGGCGATGCCCCGACGCGCAAGGCCGAGACCGCGCGCGCTGTGCAGCTCGGCAAGTGGCCGCGCAAGATCGGGCTCACCGTGTCGCAATTCGGCCGCGTGTGGGAATGCACGCTCCAAGGCGACCGCTTCGAGGTGTCGGGTCTCAAGCTGCCGAAGCCAGAGGACAAGCCGCAGTCGTTCCGCGCGGCCCTCGAGGAACGCCTCGACAGCTTCGCGACCTTCGACACGGCGCTCATGGCCATGTATCGGGCGTTCATCGAGGTGCGAACCTCGCGCGCGTGGGACTCGTGCCGCTCCGACATGCGCAACTGGATCACAGAGCTCGGCGCCACGCGCAAGATGGTCTCCGTCGGCGCGTGAGGCGCGGCGTCACGCCCCGCGCACGGCGTCGATGAACGCGCGGATCCTGTCGTGGTCCTTCACGCCGCGCGCGCGTTCGACGCCGCTTGAGACATCGACGCCTGCAGGGCGCGCCGCGCGGATCGCGGCTGCAACGGTGTCGGGCGTCAGCCCGCCCGCAAGCAGGCACCGCGCGCGTGCGCTGTCCGCGAGCCCCGCGAACGCGCCATGATCGAACGGCTCGCCGCTGCCCGCGTCTGGTCCGTCGACGACGAGCCGCGCGACGCATCCGCTGGCGAGCCACGACCCGACGGCGGGCGCCGCGAACGGGAGACCTTTCCAGCATTCCCACGCGGCAGGGCCCGTCGCAAACGGCGCAAGGTCGTCGGGCTCCTCGAAGCCGTGGAACTGGATCACTGGGAAGCGGTCGAGCGCGCTGCGGGTCTCGGGGTCGACGGGGAGCCGCACGACCGCGACGGGCATCGCGCCCGCGTCGATGACGGCGTCGACGAGCGCGGGAACCGCCGCGGGCGGCACGAAGCGGGGGCTCGACGGCACGAGCACCACGCCGATGAAGTCCGCACCCGCAGCGGCGGCGACCTCTGCTGTCGCGCGGTCGCTCACCCCGCAGATCTTGACGAGCGTGCGCCTCACGGCGCCGCCCCCGCGCGCAGCTGGGCCTGCGCCTCGCGCTCGAGTTCCGCAGCGAGCGCGGCCTTCTCTGCGTCGAGCCTGTTGCGATCGAGGTCCCCGAGCGCCGCAAGCGCGCCGCGCGCGTCACCGAGGCGCCGCAGCGAGAGCACAGCGAGCATCAGGCGCGCGTCGTGCACGGCAGGATCGGTGCGGAAGCGCGCGACGAAGTTGGCGTACGCCGCGCGTGCCTCCTGCGCGTGGCCCTCCGACGCAAGCTGGTTCGCCACATCGAGCTGGATCTGCGCGGGAAGCGTGGCGCCCGGGTTGAGCGCGAGGACCTCGCGGTAGAGCGACGCGCACAGGATGCCGTCGCGCTCGCGGTGCGCGGCCGCGATCGTGTTGCGCAGCGTCCGCTCCTTCGAGGACATCGTGTCGGCGCCGCCTGCACGCACGCGCGCTGCGACTGGGCCATCCGCCACGCCGACTCCCGCCTGCGCCGTGGCCGCACGCAGGTCGCGGCGGCGCTTCCATTGCTTCATCAGGAAGAAGAGGTCGTAGTCGTTCCGCTTCAGGATGCCTGAGCCGAGCAGCGCGACGCACACAGCGAGCCCGAAGACGAGCCCGCCGAGGTGCGCGATGGTGCCGACGCCCGTTCGCGTCGCGCCGAAGAGGTCCGTGAAGGTGTTCACGAGGTCGATTGCCGCATAGAGGCCGAGAAGCCACGCCGCGGGCATGGCGATCCGCATCGGTGGCAGCAGCCAGAACCCGTGCACAATCCCCCGCGGGTAGAGCGCGAGAAAGGCCCCTGCGACAACCGAGACCGAGCCGCTTGCGCCGACCGCGGACCCGCCCGTGATCCAGACCTGAAGGAGCCCCGCGAGGGCGCCGCCGACGAGGTAGAGGGCGAGAAAGCCAAGATGCCCGAGGCGCGACTCCACGACCCCGCCAAAGGCCCAAAGGAACACCATGTTGCTGAGAACATGCAGGATCGAGAAGGGATCGTGCAGGAACTGGTAGGTGATGGGCTGCCACCACTCGAACCGTGGCAGCGAGATCGCGCCTCTGTCGAACAACTCGACGAGCGCGTCGTTGCCTCCGCGGAAGCCCGCGATCGTCAGGGCGTAGACCGCGCCGTTCAGGGCGAGCATCGCGTAGACGACCCAGGGCCGCCGCGTCGAGCCGAGGTTTGTCCCAAGCGGGATGAACATGGGCGAAGCGTATCGGAACCCCGATCACGAGTCGCGCCGCACCTGCATGAAGACTTCCCCCGTCGCGGCGCCGCGCGCCCCCATCAGGCGCGGCTCTTGCGCTAGCATCGCCGTTCCCGCTTCGGGCGACGCGATCCTCGCGAACCTCGGCGGGAGTTTCTCGACTTCCCCAATCTCTTGACTTCTGTTGGGGAAGACTCGTCCCGACGGGGCCGAGAGTCGATTGTCAGTGTCGGACACGCGGCTTCCGCCGCTGTTCGGCGTGCGGCAGGGCGACGGCTCCGCACGCTTTCCGAGCGGACCGCCGCACACGCAACCAACGAGCCATGACCACGATGACCGCACCGCAGACTCCGCTCTTCGACAAGGGACTTGCCAACACCATCGCCGCCGAGACGCAGATGTCGTTCATCGACGGTGCGAAGGGCGTGCTCGAGTATGTCGGCATCGACATCGACACCCTCGCGCGCAACTCGAACTTCGAGGAGACCGTGTTCCTGCTCTGGAACACGCGCCTTCCCTCGAAGACCGAGCTCGACGGCCTCCGCCGCGCGCTCCAGGCCGAGTACGAGATCCCCGACGCGGTCTACGACATGATCCGCCAGATCCCGAAGGACGCGGTGCCCATGCACGCGCTTCGGACGCTCGTCTCCGCGCTCGCGCTCCACGACACGGACGCGGTCTCGAGCGACACGAGCCCCGCCGGCATCGAGAAGGCCAAGCGCCAGGCGCTCCGCCTCGTCGCCAAGACCCCGACCCTCATCGCGAACTTCGACCGTCACCGCTCGGGCAAGCCCTTCGTGCGCCCGAACAAGGACTTCGACATCGCGACGAACTTCCTGTGGATGCTGAACGGCGAGAAGCCCACGGACGCCATGTCGAAGGGCCTCGATGTCTGCCTCATCCTGCACGCGGATCACGGCCTCAACGCCTCGACCTTCGCGGCGCGCGTCACGATCGCGACCCTGAGCGACATGTACAGCGCCATGACGACGGCCGTCGGCACGCTGAAGGGCCCGCTCCACGGCGGCGCCAACGAGGAAGTCATGTACATGCTCAACGAGATCGGCTCGATCGACAGCGTCGAGCCGTTCATCAAGGGCAAGCTCGAGCGCAAGGAGCTCATCATGGGCTTCGGTCACCGCGTCTACAAGGCGTACGACCCGCGCGCGACCTACCTCAAGACCTTCGCGAAGCAGATCGCGACCGATACGGGCAACCTGCCGCTCTTCGAGATGAGCCAGAAGATCGAGGGCATCGTCCTCGCCGCGAAGGCCGACAAGGGGATCTTCCCGAATGTCGACTTCTACTCGGCGACGACCTACCACTCGCTCGGCATCAAGACGGACCTCTTCACCTGCATGTTCGCGATGAGCCGCATGTCGGGCTGGGCGGGCCACTGCATCGAGCAGCTCGAGGACAACCGCCTCATCCGCCCGCAGGCGCTCTACACGGGGCCGCACGCGGCGGCCTACACGCCGATCACGCAGCGCGGCTGAACGCCAGCGCCGCCCCCGACGCGGCCGTCATCCGAGATTCATCTCCGCCGCCGCGCGTCAACGCGCGGCGGCGGTGTTCTTGTCGGCCTGCGGGTAGAGCAGCACGCGGTCGTGGCAGAGGAGGAGCACATCCTCCTTGCCGTCGCCCGTGACATCCGCCACGATCGCCATGCTTGGCTCGAACTCGCGCGGCTCGCCGCCCTGGAAGAGCCGCGACTCGAAGACCTTGAAGCGCAGCGCGGGCACGAGGCGGCCCGACGCACTGAAGCTGAGGATGCCGAGCGACTGCTCGCCCGCGTCGAGCGCGAGGAGGTCGAGGAAGCCGTCGCCGTTCACATCGCCCGAGGCGATCTCGTGGTCGACCTGCTGGATGCGGTCGCCGCGATAGCTCGCGAACTCCTCGAGCGCGAGGCGCGCGCCCTCGAGACCCGCGATCGCGAACCCGTCGTCGCCGACGAGCATGATGTCCGCGGACTCCGCGCCCGTGAAGCTGCCCGCGCGCACGGGGCCGAACTTGAAGCCCGTGACGGAGCGCTCGTCGGACTGCGACCACGCGCCCTCCGCGCCGCGCGCAAAGATCGCGAGCTCGTTGTTCTCGCGGTCGCTCGCCACGAGTCCG
>JBIKTI010000200.1:0-5346 GCA_044348205.1 Phycisphaerales bacterium
GACGGCTGACACCATCCGTTCCGCAGACTGCGTCCGGGCTTCGCCCAGACTCCGTCTGACGGGCACTCATGGTTTGGGTCTCCGTTGGCGTGGAACACGATCGTCGGAGTCGACGGCTGGGAGAAAGCCACAGGAACATGCCACAGGAACATGCCACGGGAACATGCCACAGGAACATGCCACGGGAACAGGCCGTCGCCGATCCACTACACTCGCCGCATGACGATCTTCTTGAAGATCCTGCGCGGCGAGATTCCGTGCCATCGCGTCCACGAGGACGACCATGTCCTCGCGTTCCTCGACATCGGGCCGCTGTCCGATGGCCACCTTCTTGTGATTCCCAAGGAGGCGAAGGCGCACCTTCACGAACTCTCCGATGAGAGCGCCGCTGCGATCGGCCGCGTGCTGCCGCGCCTCGCCCGCGCCGTGATGGCTGCGACGGGCGCAACCGCCTACAACATCCTGCAGAACAACGGCGCTGCCGCGCACCAGGCCGTGATGCATGTCCACTTCCACATCATCCCGAAGCTCGGGCAGGCTGGGCTCGGCGTCGGCTGGAACGCGGGGTCGCTCGACGCCACCCGCGCCGCTGAACTCGTGAAGTCGATGCAGGCGGCGCTCTCCCGATGACCTCGACGACCCGACGACCCGACTGGAACGCGCTGTCGCTTCCCGCACTCTTCGATGCGCTCTGCCGCACCGACGCAGAACGCGCGATTTCCGCTGCATTGGCAGAGGATCTCGGCGACGCGGGGGATGTGACGACCGCGGCCTGCTTCGGCGAGGACGCGCGTGGCCGCGCGCGCATCGTGAGCCGCACCGAGGGCATCCTTGCAGGCGTGCGCGTGGCCGAGATGGTGGCCGCGCGCGCGGGGCTCTCGTTCCGCGTGCTCGTGGAGGACGGCTCTCGCATCGGTCGTGGGACGCCCGTCGCGGCGATCGAGGGCCCGCTCCACGCGCTGCTTTCGCACGAGCGGACGATGCTCAACTTCCTCACGCTTCTGTCGGGGAACGCGACCCTCGCGGCGCAGTTCGTCGACGCTGTGCGCGGCTCGCGTGCGCGGATCTGCGACACCCGCAAGACGATCCCTGGCCTGCGCACGCTGCAGAAGTACGCCACGCGCTGCGGCGGCGCCACGCTGCACCGCATCGGCCTCTTCGACGGCGTGATCCTGAAGGACAACCACCTCGCCGCGTTCGCGGGAGTTCCGCTCGCCGAGCGCGTGCGCGCGGCGGCCGAGCGCGCGCGCACGATCGCTTCCGTCGCGTTCGTCGAGTGCGAGGTCGATGATCTCGCCCAGCTCGACGCGCTGCTCTCCCTCGAGCGCGGCGTGCTCGACCTCGTTCTCCTCGACAACATGGACGCGGGCATGCTCACGGAGGCCGTGCGCCGGCGCGATCGCGCGCAGTCGGCGATCGAGCTCGAGGCCTCGGGCGGCGTGCGCCTCGACACGGTGCGGCGCATCGCTTCGAGCGGCGTCGAGCGGATCTCTGTCGGTGCGATCACGCACTCGGCGGGCGCGCTCGATCTCGGGCTCGATCTCGAGATCGAAGGCGACGGAGCCGCGCGGTGAGCGCGAATGCAGCCGAAATCGAGTGCTGGCGCTTGCGCCTGAACCACGCGTGTGCAGCGCTCCGCTCGATCAAGCGCGTGGTCGTGCTCGACGAGACGCCGTCGACGCAGGATGCGCCCGAGACGCGCGCAGCGGAGGCGGGCACGCTCGTCACAGCGTGGCGGCAGACGGCGGGTCGCGGGCGCTTCGGGAGGCAGTGGGCCGACACGGGCACGGAGGGTGTGGCCGCGAGCTTCGTCGTGGAGGCGCAGTCGAGCGAGCGGCTCGCGCTGATCGGCGCTGTCGCAGCCGCGGAGGCGTGCGCGTCGCTTCTCGAGTCTGGGATCGCGTCTGGCCCCGGCGAGGTCGGCATCAAGTGGCCGAACGACACGGTCGTCGCAGGCCGCAAGCTTGCGGGCGTGCTGATCGAGCGGCGCGGCGACCTCGCAGTGGTCGGCATCGGCATCAATGTGGCGCAACGCGCCTTCGAGGGCGAGCTCGCCGCGCGCGCCACGAGCCTCGCGATCCTCGGCACGACGCCAGACCGCATGGATGTCCTGCTCGAGCTCATGCGGGCGATCGACACCGCGCTCGACGCAAGCGACGCGCACCTCGTGGCTCGGTTCGCGCGGCGCGACGCACTGCGCGGGACGCGGGCGTTGTTTGCGACCCCCGAAGGCCCCGTCGAGGGCGAGGTCGTTTCGCTCGAACCGATGCGCGGGCTTGTCGTACGCACGGATTCAGGGGAACGGTTCCTGCCCGCCCTCACGACGAGCGTGGCAGAGTGGGGTGTGTTCAGGCGCGGCTCACCCGAGAGCCCGCTCAAGACCGCCGACTCGGAGCGCCGATAGCCGCTCCACGGACCCGATGACAGCGACGCTCTCCATCCTCCTCCTGCTCGTGGCGCCGCCTGCGGTCGCGCCCGCGCAACCGCTTCGTGAAGGTTCGCCCGTGCGGCGGGTCGAGCCGACGGCTGCGGCGGGGCCGATGCGCGATCCGCTCGTCCTCGTCGACCAGGGCCGCGAGGATGTCGGCGCGCTCGGCACGAGCCTGCGCATGGAGGGCGTCGACATGCGCCTGCCCACTGGATTCCAGCGCGTCTACCGCGTGCCCGGGCGCGACGACCTTCTCATGCGCGGAAACGGCGCACTCTTCGCGATCTTCCCAGAGAGCGTCTATCGCGCCACGCGCAACGGCCGCGTGGCCGTCGCGCCACCTGGCACCGTCTACTCGATCGGAATGCCTGGAGCGCTGCACACGCAGCCCATCGCGCCGCCGCAGCCCACCTTCGCGCCAGGGCAGTTCGACGGCCGTGTCGACGGCGCTGTCCATCCGCAAGTCGACGGCGGCGAGGCGCGGGTCGACGCACGCATCGATGGCCGCAAGGCGGAGGAGACGGGCGTGCCCGCCGCGCCCGCTCGCACGCCGTCGACACGCGCGCAGGCCGAGCCACGGCGGGGAATCCTCTTTGACGAGGTGATTCCTGCGCCCGATGCCGGAAATCCGTACGCGCGCCTCAGGCTCGGCGCGCCGCGCATCGAGCGTGAGTGAGGCGGCGGGGGGCTTCCAGCCACGTCATCCGCACGGTCACTCGCTCCAGCGACGGTCGCGCTTCTTCTCGCCCTCGCGCTTCTTCGCGTCGAGGCGACGCTCCTTCGAGCCGCGCGTGGGCTTCGTGGCGCGGCGCACCTTCGGCCGCTTCGCGGCCATCGCGACGAGCGTCTTCAGCCGCACGAGGCACGCCTCGCGGTTGTCCGCCTGCGAGCGCGTCGAATGATCCGAGATGAGGATCGCCTCGTCGTCGCCTTCGCCGACGAGGTGCGACGCTGCGAGCGCGCGCAGCCTGTTCATCGCATCGGGCAGGAGGCCGTGCAGATCGCGCAGGAAGACGCGCAGCTGCGCCTTCGTGCTCGTCTTGTTGACATGCTGCCCGCCAGGGCCGCCGCCGCGCGCGAAGGTGAAGGCAAGCGCGCGCGGGTCGACCGCGCAGCCGCCACCGAGGCGCACCGCGCCCGCTGGAAGCGCGGGCTTGCGCGGGGGCTCTGGCGATGGTCCGTTCGGCGGAAGCATGTCGGTCGTGCGTCGTGCGTCAGAACTCGATGCGGATGCCGCCGCGGATGCCCTGCAGGCTTCCCTCGAGCGTCATGTCCTCGCCCTCGAAGCCGCCGCCCGAGTAGCGGTAGCCGAAGTAGGCGGCGACATGCTCGTTGAAGTGCGCGCGGATGTCGGCCTCGATGCGCGCGCCGACGCCGAAGTCGCCTCCGCCGAGCGGCAGGTGCGCGCCGAGCGCGGCCTTCGCGCCGAGGTCGACGCGGCGGATGAGCGGCATGCTCGGCTTCGTGTCGAACGAGAGACGGAAGCCGACGCCGACGGCGAGGCTCGCGAAGGTCTCGTTCGCGTCGGTCGAGAGGCCCGTATCGAGATTCGCGAGCGTGCGCTCGAACTGGTTGAGATCCGCGGACACGAGCGCGAACACGGCGAGGTCGGTGGCGTTTGCCGCGGGCTTCCAGCCGTCGCGCGCCTCGCTCCACGGCGTCGGGCGCTCCGCGAGCGGGCGGTAGAAGTCGTAGGTGACCTCGGCGCCCACCGACCACCACGAGAAGTCCGCCGTGAAGTCGTCGCCCGCGTCGACGGAGAGTCCGCCGAGCTCGAAGGCCGCGTCGGCCGCGCCGCCGCCGTCTGTCGCGAAGGCGAAGCCGCGCAGCGCGACCTCGAGTCGGTCCTGGCGGAAGGCGAGCGCGCCCGCGAAGCTCGGTTCCGCGTCGTGGAGGTCAGGCGTGCGGACATCGACATCGGCGGGGCCGTCTGTGAACTCGCCCTCGAGGCGCGGGAACCACGCCTCGAGCGAGAGCGAGAGCCTGAAGGGCTCGGTTTCGCCGAGCGGCGCCTCGGAAAGGGCGGGGTCGGCCGCGAATGCGGATGCGGCGAGAAGCGCTGGCGCGAGCAAGGCGGGCATTCGCGCAGCGTATCAGCGCGCGCGCATCTCGATGACCGCGATCTCAGGCGGGCAGTTGACGCGCAGCGGGAACCACGCGCCCACGCCGTTCGTGACATAGAGGTGGGAGTCGCCCTGCTGGTAGTGGCCCGCGCTGAGCCGCTGCGTGAAGACGAGGTTGTGGCGGCGGTTCGCGCGCCTCGCCACCTGCCCGCCGTGGGTGTGGCCCGACAGTGTGAGCGGGATCTCGCGGTCGACCGCGCCGACGAACGCCTTCGGGTTGTGGGCGAGGAGAAGGTCCGAGCGGGCCATGCCGCAGCGGCGCAGGCGCTCGATGCAGCCTGGGATCGACTTCGACCAGTCGATGCCCGCGACGAGGAGCCCGTTGCGGCCGCCCGCGCGGACCGACTCGTCTGTGAGCGGAACGAGCCCCGCGTCACGCGCCCCGCGCACGATCGAGCGCGGATGGTCGAGGTGGTCGTGGTTTCCGAGCACGACGAAGACGCCGAGCGAGGCCTTGAGGAGCGAGAGATGCTCGAAGAGAAGCGGCGACTCGTCCGCGGAGAGGTCGACGAGGTCGCCCGTGATGGCGATCAGGTCGGGTCGCACTGCGCGCACAGCGTCGACCGCCTGCATGAGCCGCTCTGGGCCGAGGAGATGGCCGAAGTGGATGTCGGAGAGGTGCGCGATGCGCAGGCCGTCGAAGGCCTTCGGCCAGTTCGCGCTTGCGAGCGTGCGCTCTGCGATCTCGATCGGCTGCACGATGTGCCGCGCGCGCAGCCGCCCGCCGAGGAGGGCGTCTGGGAACTTGGTCACGATCGCGTTGCGAACGGACGCCGTGTGATAGCTGATCGAGCG